>NC_015408.1:900000-1106197 GCF_000204135.1 Chlamydia pecorum E58
TCGTATCATTAACGAGATCCCAGAAGTTAGTCGTGTTGTTTATGATATTTCTGATAAACCCCCTGCAACTATTGAGTGGGAATAACTGTGTATACTGTAAGGCTTTCTAAGTTGCTTCTTGAAATTAAGGAAGCTCTTTTTCAAATTCAAGGGCTTCCTTGTACAGAAACTCTTATCCGAAATCTTCCTAAAGCAGATATCCATGTACATCTTCCTGGGACAATCTCCCCACAAACCGCCTGGCATCTTGGAGAGCGCCATGGCTTCCTATCCTGGAAACATTCTTGTTGGGAAGACTCTCGCCTCCTCTCCCCACATAACCCCCACAAAAAATACTCCGAAATCTTTGTCAACTTCGAAGAACTCCGCTACGACAGCCATCCAGACCTAAGACTTTTGCGCTACCACATAGTCCCCCAAGACTTTAGTAGTTTCGATCGTATCATGGCTACAGTCCAAGGGCATAGATTCCCACCTGGAGGGATTCAAACTAAAGAAGACATTTCTCTGATCTTGCAAGCATATCTACACCACTGTCTTGAAGACAATATCTTCTATACTGAAGTCCAACAAAATATCCGTCTTGCCCATACTATCTATCCTCATCTCCCTCCTCACAAGGCCCGTGAAAGCTTCTATCAACTCCTAGCACACTTCCAACAGCTCTTTTCACAATACGGTATCATTTTACATTTCCTTAATTGCTTCAATAAAACCCAAGTTTCTGGACTTTCGACAACCTCTCAGGAACGTGCTATAGAAGCTGCTCTATGGCTTAAAGAAACCCAAGAGTCTTTCCCTGGTCTTTTTGTAGGTTTACAATCTGCAGGGCTAGAGTCTTGTCCCGGAGCCTCTCCATCTCTTCTTTCTCAGGGGTACTACCTCGCTTACGAACATGGCTTTGGCTGTGAGGCTCATGCAGGGGAGGGGATTGGCTTTCAGTATCTTCACGACACTCTCCATGAGCTTCCCGTGCAACGCATTGCGCATGGATTTCAAGCAATAGAAAACCTCAGCACTATCCAAGCCATTAAAGAATCTCAAATTACCTTGGTAATGTCTCCGGTAATTAACCTTATCTTAGGAGCAAGGATTTACCACTATCACAACAAGCAAAAAGTTGGAAAGACTTTCATCCATAACCTCGATGCGCATCCTATTTTCCATCTCTTTCGTGACTATGGGCTAAACGTTGCTCTAAGCTCTGATAATCCCCATATGGGAGGAGTCTCCCTATGTACTGCAATGCTGTTGCTTGCAGGCATACAGCCTGTAAATATAAACCCTTTATCAATACAAGCTGCACAAGCATCTCCTCTACAACTTCACGAGCTCATTACCCTTATGATACACGCTATAACTTCAGCTTTTGCCTCTGAGGACATCAAGCTTCAGTTTTTAACCAGACTTAAAGAGTTTATCTCTGAGCTCATAGTTTCCTCTAAATTTTCCTTAAGATAAGCCAATATCTTCTTCTTAAACAGAGTGTGTTTCCACTTTCTCTAAAGACTTTCTCTAGATTGATAAGAAAAGAGCATAAGTTACATCTCTATGCCTTTGTTTATTGTGAAATACATATCTTGAAGGCAACATATTTATCGAATTGCCACAAAATTCTCACAACTTAATTTTTTATTTATTGGAAAGAGACGAGCACAACACTTTGCAAACAACTTTATGCTCCAGGACTCGCAGAGGGATGCACTTGCAAAAAAAAACCTCCCCAGGAAACGGTAAAAGACCACTGTTTTCTGGGGAGGGGAGTGCTAAAATATTTTCTTCTTATAAGCACACACTAGGTCTTTTAATAATAAACACTGCATCGCCAGCAACAGTTGTTCTTGTTATTGTTTGATGGCAATCTTTCATAGCAATTGCAGATAAGTATCTGCCACTCGAGACATGCTTAAAGCGCACAGCATCTCCATCACGGATAAAAAGATCCTTAGTAAGGTCTAGTTTTTCAATAACCCAAGCAGAACGATCTGTATACTCCGGCATATCTAAGTACCCCTCTTCCCAACTCCCATAAAAACTTAAAGCATCGTACTGGATAAACTCTTTACCATAGTTGCCAAAGCGTGAAGAAAGACAACACAGAGAATAGGCACTATTATGTAAGACATTTTGATGGGTTCGAAGATTCCCAAGGAAGAAATAAAAGACTAGAGGTTGCGCTCCAGAAGCTTCCTTTACAGTAGGGAATAAATAGGGAAGAGTAGACCACGTACTCTTATAAGGGTCACTCACAACTAGAGGAGCCTTCTCAGAACAAAGAATAAATTGTGATGCCGACCAATGATAACCTGTCGTAAAGATTTTATCCTTAGGTTTGTCAATGTTCGGGGTGTTTTCTTTAAGATACTCTAAAATTGCTTTCCCTAAGGCGCTTTTTGTTTTTGCAAGCACCTGAGGATTCATAGAAGGGAAATACTCAGGGGTAATTAACTCCGTGATTGGAGAGACGCTAATCTCTAAAGGTACAGGCTCTTGAGGAATGCTTTCAGACCACGGTTTAAAGTCTAGCTGATCTTTGCTAATTTCAGGGAGAACTGTGCCTCCTAAAAATACAGTTTGTGCAGATAAGGACTCAGAGTAGAAAGTGTATCCTTGCTCTGTACTTGTTGAGGTTTTACTTTTCAATAAGACCTCAGCAGCAGCTACCTCTATAGAAATATTTTTTTCTTGAAGTTTTTCAATATCTTCAACAGAGATCTTTAAGAACTGAAAACCCACTCCTCCATACGTTACTGAGGTGGTGTAATGTGTCCCGACTTCCTTAATAAAGCTCTGTAAAGAAGCAGGCTTATGGATATCAAGCTTCTTTTCTATCCAAAAGCAAAACTCACTATCTAACTTTAGGTTCTTAGGATCATAACCGATATCCTGTTTCAAAGTATAGAGAGTATGCGTTGCTGTAGAATGTGTTACAGTGTTTTTACAGGCACAGGTATTTTTCCTGACAAAGTCAAACGTCATACTTCCAGAAAATGCCGAAGCATTAGACGCAGCCTCGCCAATAACCGTACTCATAGGGTCCTCATCCATATCCTCTTCCATGCACATTCCTAAAGCATATGCATGCTTAAAACCTACATGGTAGATATGGGAATCATCAAGGCTCTGTTGAAACCCAGACTTTATCCTACGAAGCGCATACGTTTGCTCTGAAGGAATTTTTATCTCAGAAATCGCACGATCTATCAAAACTGCAGCGATCGTATGTGCCCCTACCTGAATCTGATAATTAAACTTATCTGCATCAAATCCCTGAAGGTCTAACCGTACATCTCCCTCAGTTAAAATCTGACTCTTTGCCTGATTCCTCCAAATATTTGTATAAGTCATCTTGTTAATCAAGATCTTCGCAAACCTCTTTGCTTTCTTGACAATATCTGGAAGATTGGCAGAGTAGCTAGGGAAGAGATGCTTACGCTCTACTCGAATCTCTTTAGAGTTTGACCCTGGAGCCATTCCCATCATACCCATCATAGGTGGGGGGAGGTGTACTGTTACCGTCGCAGAAAAATTGCTCGAAAAGGAAGTCTTCTCATCAAAAATTGAAGTATTTATCGCTACGTCTGCAGTATGTTTAGGAAAGATCTTTGTCCCTGGAGGGATCCCAAATCTTCCATCTGGGCTAGCAATAGCTGTCGCTTCTGTAAAGGAATAATCAACCACTCCACAAGGGCTCAAGCTATTTACGATATTTGCAGGATCTAATTTCACAATATCTACAGCCTGTCCTAAAAACGAGACATTCTTGATTAACTCCATGGGCTCAGATTGCAAACACGGCTCTCTATCCTCTTCAGATAAGCGATAGATTTGCCCTTGCAAATAACTCCTCATGAATCCTTCTTGGATCTCTGACACTATATCAGCATCAAACGGCTGTTTTAACAAAGAATTAGCAACTACACATATAGCAACAGGCCTCTGCAAAGCCACATTTTTGATAGTATAGTAAGCTCCATACGCATCCATACGTGAACATAGAAGAACAAACGTATTCGCATTCTCATTTTCTTGCGAAGAACATAATCCAGATGTCGGAACTTCTTGGGGAAAATCATGTGCTGATAATCCCTTAATAAAAGCTTCTAAGGCATCTTCAGCTTCAAAAGGAATCGCCAAAAACTCCTCATGACTTAAAGAAAGGCTCTCGTTAAAAGAATCAAAGACGGATAGTTTTTTCATAGATAACCACAATTGGACTTTAACACAAAGATCGTTTGTGTTCTTAAGACAAGATAAAACCAATGGTTTTACAGAAAATTAAGAAATAAATCAAAATAAGAAAGACAAAAATTTAAAGAGTGCCTTTCTTCATTTTTAGGGAATAAAATGAAAAGCCTATTTTTTAAGCAGCATAAAGGGATTTCTTACCTTATCATGTATTTTTAGCTGAAGAAGAAAGTGAGGAGAAAACTATACTCAATACTGCATCAGATGGGAATCCCGGCAAGGGGGGATGATAAGGAGTAGATTGAGGGTGAGGGGTCCACAAGCGATTCCCAACAACTCTCAACAAAACCTCCTCTATAGGCAAGTACCCAGGAAGTGGAAGTGGATTAGGATTACTTGGAGGAGCAGCATTAAAAAGATGATACTCTCCATCACAAGAGGGTTTGGGAAACCTTGTTTCTAATGGAGTCTGAGTCTGAGAAGGCATGTAACCTACAGCTAATGCAGGTTTTGATAGCAAGGGATTCATAGTACTTTTATTCTTATAAAATAAGAACAATAGCAACTACTCTGCCAGAAAATTGTCTTTTTTCTTTCAGAAAAAGAAAATTTTAATTTTTTAGATCTTCTATCACATGCTCGTCTAAGTCCACAAAGAAGAAGAGATGCTTATAAGCATGTATACCTGAAGATCTAAACTATTTCGATCTCCTATCACTGGTCAGGGAGAAACTAAAAAAGAACTAATCTTCTTCTAGATCATCTTGCAGATGCACGCGATTACGCTTTATATATACATTCTCCATAGTAACCTTATGGCTATGAGAGAGTAGATACTCCCAAAATCTATTCACACTTTCTTTTTGAGATGGCGTCATTCCTTTGATCATCAGAATATTCTCAGTATTCCCCGTAAATCCACGTTTTGTCCAGTTTGCAGATCCTACTATCAAATTCTCATCTATTACACACATTTTACAGTGAAGACATCCACACTCCAAACATTCTAAAAGCTCTATTTGAGAATTTAATTTTTGTAATTCTAAAAATGTCGTAAGTCGTTGAACACAGTCTACTATTATCGTAACTTTTACTCCTCGCCTATGGGCTCTATCTAAAGCCTCCAAAATAGAAGTATGAGAAATAATAAACACTGCCACAAGGATCTCTTTCTTAGCCCTATCTATTGCGTGTACGATCTCTTTAGAAACATCAGGACCATTTCGATACAAGGAGTAATAGATAATCTCTTGTCTTCGAACGTAACATTTTCCAGAAAAATTGCGTTTCATAAAATAGCACAATTTAGGACTATGGATTTTTATTAAACAGTTAGCGTCACTATGAATTGATACATTCGAGAAGTTCATCGTCCCTATGATAGCTACACTATCATCTATGATGATCTCTTTTTTATGCTGGAAGGATCTATGAGATTTTGTATTCAGCTGTAACTTCATATGAGAAGCATCAGAAAATACTTCCGCATTATCTCTTAAAAGCTGATAGTGTACACTGACATTAAGACCTTCATCTGCTCTTTCTCTTAAGGCTCGCATAATACTTTCTGAAGATAGATGGTAAATTTTTACGTTTATCTCACTGGAGGCAGATCTAATAGCGCTTAAAATAATCTCCTCTATGTTATCCCCACAGTCTTTAGAGAAAAATTGTACACCTTCCTCAAGACAATGAGGAGACCCTGGAATATTTAATGCTTTATGAACAAGAGATTGAGGAACCACACTCTCTTCAGGTCTCTGTTTTCTTACTTTAGGACGCGCTCCTAAAGAAGAATAACCCGCACCCTCTACGGGACAACTTGCATCTCCTCTTCCAGCCGATACCCCTTCTGACTGGGGGGGGGGGGGGACGTAGGGATGGGACATAGTGAACCTGGGTATAAACTCCTTGGCAGAAGGGTTTAAATTCGAGGTTTTTTTACTGCACTCTATAGTCTCTAAAGATAATCTGGAAATCCCAACCGCCAATGCATTCGGCCCATGCGCGCACAACATAAAATTGTAGCCACAATACGGGCAGGGATAAACAGGAGGGATACTCATAAATTCTTCAAATAAAAACTAAAAAAAACAATTTTATTATTATTCTTTTATAAAAACATCATATTTTATTGATAATAAACATTTTTAATTCTCAAAATTAACCTAAAATTAAATTTAATTTCTTTATATTTGAAAATGTAAATGTCTTTACAATGAAACTCTCTCTCTAAAACAGAGAGGTTTTTAGGCTTTCAAATAAAAAATCTTTTGATCTTTAATGCAAATTAAGTAGAAGAAGTTGATGGTTGATCAGAATCTGGGAAGAGAGGTCGGCTATGCTCTTCAAGAAATTTCCATAGTTCCATGAAACATCGTAACTGTGTTTCAGTCAAAGGACGAAAAATAAATATATCTTCTAAGTTTTTATTTAATCCTCCACCAGTCCAATTCGCAGAACCGGATATAAGAACCCTAGAATCTATACAACAAGCTTTTGTATGAAGTGTACCCTCACATGTTCGTTCAAAAATATAAGAAGAAAGTTTCCTATGCTTTAAGGTTTCTCTCATTAGTTGTTTTTCTTTAGTATCGACAATAATTTTTATAGAAACGCCTCTAATTAAAGCTCCTTCTAAACTAAATAAAATTTCTGATTGGGTTAAGGTGTGAATAGAAAGAAGAATACTGTTTCTAGCTCTATCTATCTGCTCAGTAATTATACTAACATTCTCTAAACGTCTCCTCGTTCTGCAGATGGGGTAATAATCTACTCTCTGCTGGTTATTAATATTTGCTGTTCCATGATGACCTGAAGAAACTATCTTATATAATGAAGAGCTAAAAATTCTTAGAGTTACGTTTACATCTCGATATAAAGATAAATCAGTATAATTTGCGCTTCCTGAAATAACCAAGTTACTATCAACGAGAAGTGTTTTTTTATGTAATAACGCATCACCACATCTCTTATCTAACGCGATCTTAGAACCTTTAGCCTGGCTCTCTAATTCAGGAGACTCTTGATAGTGAACACAAATAGGAATCTGCATGGATTTCCTAACAAGAGTTTCAATTATTTTCTCTGAATTAATATGATAAATTTTTAATAAAATCTTTTTTCTTGCTTCTTCAATAGCGCTACAAATCATTCCCATAGGATCACTATGGGTGGTTTGATAAGTAGAAAAGAGTTGTATTCTATCCTCTTGATTTTTTGGTATGCGCGGGATAGCTGCATGATGTACTCTTCCTTCAAGGCCTCTACGATGTTCATCATGATCCCTACGTTCATAGCGCTCTCTGTCTCTTCTTCTGCTTTCTTCACTCCGATGTCCACCACCATGCCTATACTCCCTGTGTTCTCTTATGTATCTATGATGATCTCTAGTATGATGATCTCTAGAACTTCTTGATGTTGACGCTCTTCTATTATCAGATGCTCTTCGTCCTTCTAGAGACGACCTGCGATGTTGATCACTTGAATATGGGTGGTATCTTGAACTTCCCCCCCCCCCCCCAATACTACGTGTACTCATAACCTTTTAAGCAAAAAAAACAATCTATTTCACAAAACAACAAAGAATATATAAACACGAAGATCTTTAACTCAATTTAAAATAATTTTAAAATAAAAAACCTCAAACTATTCTCGAATAGAAAATTTTTTCTTATAAAATATGAGAAATATAGATCTATAATTGTCTATTCTTAGATAAACATTCCTTATCCCTTTACAAATCCTAATAATTCTAGGGAGTTCTTTCAGATTTCCCGAACAAAACTTGGAATATACAGAGTGTATCGACCTTCTTTCTGCTAACTTTTCATATTGTTAGATTAAGAGAGAACTTTTCTTAGTAGTTGACTTTCCAATCTAAAAAAAGAAGAAATCTCTCCCTAGAGCCATCCACAGGGAAACTTATGCCTTAAAAATATCGCTACAAAACTGTTTCATGAGCTCCTCTCCAGGAAAATTTCAAAAAAAGTTGTTTTTTTTTTTTTTATTTTGGCATAAGTTTCGAGGTTTATTTTTTTCTGTAAGGTTTGTAAAGGAAAATATCACATGACTCTGCCGGAAATTGCGCCTGTTTCCTCAACGAAAAACCGTTCTGATATTGCAGTTCCTAGCACGAACTCTTCTTCTGCAAACGCAAGTTCTCTCTTTATTTACGATATAGATCTCCATAAAAACCACTCTACAGAAGATGTTGTTAAGATTGGGAAGCAACTCCAAGATCAATTTTATAATATGAAGGAAAATAGAAATCTGTCATTTTCAGCCTCTCCCTCTCATCATTCTGGGAATTGGAAGACCTCTTTTCTTTATAACCTTGCACAACTTGTTGCGCAGATTTTCCCTAACACAATTGTTCCTGCAAAGATCCTTCCGAACACCACGGTAATTCCTCCACCTTCGGAACCTCAAGACCCTCAGGAGGGAGCGACCCAAGAAAATCCGATGGCTCCAGAGAAGAATCTTACTACAAAAGATCCTATTCCTATCGGGCCTACGCAAAAGAATCCTCTTCCAAAAATTAAACCCTTAATAAAAAAGAAACCCACTACACAAGAAAAAACCCCTTCTCAACACCAACCAAGAGTTTCCTCTGCGTCTTCTGTCCCTGAAAAAAAGAAGCCTTTTGTAGAGAGGGCTCCTATTCCTAGAGCCCTAAAAAGATTTCCCTCTGAGGTTTCTTCAGAAGAAGTTTCTAGAGTAAAAGAACCTAAGAAAAGCTCTCGACGTAAGCGAGCTTTAGAGCCTGAAGAATCGGATGATGTTGCCACCAGCACTCCGTATGACCTTACCCCAGAAACAATAGCAGAAAAACTAAAACTTACTCCAGAGCAGATAAAGTTATCCCAAGTCTCGCTAAACAACTTAAAAAAAGCAATTCGTCGCTATTTAAGTTTAAGTGAAGCTCTGGGAGAGAGGAATTCTAGAGTAGGGCAAGATCTTCTTGTTAAGCAGTCCACTTTTCTTAATAACATTCGTGTAAGAGCGAAATTGGAAGAGACTGCAGAGTACAAGCAGGTCATGACTACGATTAAAACAGAGTTTGATTCCCATCGTGTAAAGATTAACAAACACTTCCATGGAATTTGGATTGCTGGAGCGCCTCCAGATGGGACCGATGTATACATTAAAACATTTCTTCAAGCTTATAATGACTTTGATTTTTACTTTTGGGTAGATGGTCATGCCTACGCTGCAGCGAAATTTTCCTCCATGCTAAAGAAAATCGCTTTTGATTCTGCTGTTGCAGAGTTACGCAGTGCAACCTCCCAAGAAGTTAAAGATTTTGTTAAACAATATGATGAGCTTAAAGCGAACTATGAAATTGCCAACAACCGTGAGTTGAAACAAAGCTATTATGAAGCTTTACATAAGCTCTTCGAACAGTATCAAAAGATTAGTAAGGAAATTCGCTCAAATTTTGATGCCATGTTTCTTAAAAACATGGTGACTTCTCAGGATGGGTTTTTCAACTATTGTATCCTGAAAGGTCTCGGAACGACAAACGATGAAACACGTATAGAATACCTTCAAAACGTATTAAAGCTCCCAGAAGAAGATATCAAGCAATACAAAGATCTTATCGAAGCGAATAAAAAGAAAATCCAAGGTATCGTCGATAAAGTTAATAAAGATCTCGGTTCGGAAAAAGTCTTTATCAAAGACATTCGGGAGCTGCACTCCATGAAAGACAAGGTCAATACCTATAACTATGAGATGGAGATGCTTCTGCGTTGGAACTATCCTGCAGCATCAGACCAAACCAGAATGTACATGCTTAAGGAATACGGAGGAATCTATACAGACTTAGATATGATGCCTCAGTACTCTAAAGAAGTCACACAGATGATCATGGATATTGGAGGCAACCGTTTTTTTGAATCTCTCCCTATTAGAAGAGCGATTTCTGATGGCGTATTAAAGCTAGCAAATGGAGAGAGAGGTATTACTATAGAACAAATTAGTCAAGATATCGATATCTCAAAGCTCTTAAGAGACGATAGAAAGAAAGTCACCGAGCTTTTAAAGCAGATCGAAGAAAAACTTCCCGCTGTGACAAAAGCAGATAAGGCAAAATCTTCAAAAGACTCAGAAAGTGAAGAAGATAAAAAGAAAGACAAAGATGGCAAGGAAAAGGACAAGAGTAAAGAGGAAAGTGAAAAATCCAAAAATGGGGAAGACGGTAAAGATGGAGAAAAGGCTAAAGCTCAAGGTTCAGAAGGAGAGGGGGCAAAAGCTAAAGTTCCAGGAGATTCGGATACTAAATTCTCTCTTTTCCAAAGGATGGCTCCAGATTCTGTTCGAGACCTTATGCCAATTTTGCAAAGGTATCACAAGTGGAACACTGGCTGGAACGTCCGGGGATTAAATGGCTTGATGATGGCACATCAAGGTAGTGCTACTGTAGATGCTGTTATTGAAGGACAGCGCAGAGCCTATGATGAGCTCAAGGGATTGCGTGAGAGTGTATTAAGTGGGGAATATTTTAAAAAAATCGAAGATCTTAAAGACCTCGACCATAAAGCGCTTATTGGAGGCCACCTTGTTGAGAATTATCTTGGGGGCAGTCTCTTTTCTAACTTTAGGCAAGATACCATCATTGCTGGAGCCTTAAGTACCTTAGGGATTTCAGGGCCTGATTTAATTATGAAAGAGATGAAAGCATATTTTCGTAATCTAGGACCAATTGGAGAAGACTATCTTGATGGAAAGAGGTTAGCGAAAAAAGCGTTTTTAGGGGCTTATAATAAAATTATCGTAGAGGGGAAGGAGACCTATGACTGGCTGAATCCTATTTCTATTGGAGCGAATGATGTTACTCCTGCGGACGAGAGTACTTGGTGTGGAGTGAAGCAACGCTGCGTTGCAGAACTGTTATTTTCAGACGATTCAAAATTATCTCCGGAAAGGCCTAAAGGCATTACTCGTACTCAAGTAAACAAAGAAGATTTCACTAAGCTTTGGAAGGAAGAGTCTAAAAAGCGTTTACCCAAAGATCTCTTGGATAAATTTAATGCGTTAATTGAGGATTCAAACTTTGATATCCTAAAATTTTCCGAGCTCGATAGAGAGCTTTATACATTTTACAATCAGCTAGGAGATGATTTTGCTGCAAAGAACTCTATATTTTCTTTGCAAGTGCAGATGGCAGACCTTATTCGTGCGATGTCATTTCCTGTCTCTAACCAAGTCAATTTGTTTCTTAACTTCCACAATAACCTCAACCTAGACCTAGAAAAGTCTATAAAGCTCTATCTTCAAAGCCATACTCAAACCCAAATTGTTCTTTGGCATAGCACAATAAACGACAGGGTAATGTTCTTAAGAGACATCCTTTCTATCGTGGAACGTGATCGTCTCCTAAAAGAAAGTTTTTCCGATCCAGAAGAAACTCCAATATCAGAAGCGGAACAAAATCTCCTTTCAGAATGGTCGGAACTACAATCTAAAGATACCTTGGACATTCTAGGCTCCCAAGAGCAAGAGAAATTATTAGCCATTTCTTCTTTGATCTATGAAAGTGACGTATTGAGCTCGCGCGTCACACAAATCGAAAATAAACTCTCCTCTGGAGCATATTACTTAAGGTTAGAAGAAACCTTAGCTGGCTGGGCGTCACTGTCATCTCAAGATCTTAAGAAAAAGGTCATAGATTACATGAAAGCGACCATGGGAAAAGACCAGCATCCCGACCAGCAGAAACGAAAGCTTTTCGATGATCTTTATGAGCAAGGGTTTAAAAAGAGGATCGAAGAACCGATTAAGAAAATCCAAGAATTTATAAAGAAACTCCCAGAGCCAGAAAGGATCTTTCTTTTAAACATGGATAATTACCTCAAGAATGCGGAATTATTCTTGAATCTTGCTACTGAAGGCTATGCTTTTTCCGACCTTACGGAAATTTCTCGTTACCTTCTTGCAGAATATGGAATTTCTGGGATTTTTTCTGAAGGCAGTGTGTTTCCTGCGCCCTCAAATACCCTCGTAGACATTCTAAAAGCCACTCTAGGAGACGATTATGAAACTATGCATGATGTTCTTCCAACAATCTACTCCTGGCTCGCAGAAGATTACGATAGTAAAGAATCTCAAAAGTTCTTTAACGATCTCCCTGAAGATTTAAGAAAAAAATTAGAAGGAAAGACAGCAAAGAATTTACTTACACCTCCTATAGATACGCAAGTTTCTGGATGGGGAATGCGCTTTGGAATGGAAGGGGGGCGAGAAACTGAAAACACCATGACAAGTGTGAGCCCAGGATTCTTTAACGGGGCTTCCTATTCCATGAACCGCTATCTCTCAGCTTTGTTTTCTATCCATAGACGTATACAACTGGGCTCTCTAACTGAAGATTTTGTGAAGTATATATTAGAGTCTAAAGGAGCCTCATGTTTCCTACATGACAAAACTGCTATAGAAAAGCTTCTACAAGCCTCTAAAGAGAAAAAGTATCTTTCATTAACAGAGATTCACCAAACTCTTTCTAATCAGGTAAACTTAGCAGAAGCCTCAGCAAAATTGATGACTGTGGTTTTACCTGGAATAGGAAGAATTATTGAACGAGAAGGAGATTTCAGTCGTCCTCTTCTCACTACCATGACGGATTCTGTGGCTCTCCATTCCTATGATTATACTGGTGTAGGGCTAAGCAAGGATATCTTTTCTGTTCCTCATGAGGTTCCTACAACACAATCTGTAGTGGAACAGGCAAAATATACTCTCATTTCCTGGCCGGAGTTTTATCATAGCCTTTCTACATTATGGAGTGACCTTGCCAGACACTATGGCGCTGATGTTCTTTCTGCCCACCCACAATCATTCCTCTATGAAATAGAAGGGCGCTGTATGGGTTTGTCTATGCTCTATATGTCAGCTGAAAGTGCTGCTAGCTATAGACTCCTTCAGGAAAACCTCGAGACAGTCTCAGCGTTATTTCAAACTAAAGAACGAGAACATCTTCCCTTAACAAAGTCTGATCAAGATCTTCTCAATCGCTCACTTTCTTTAATCAACTGGCTACAATATCAAGGAAACCGCTTCCTTTTGGAGAAAAAAATCCTCACAGAAAAGTCCTGGAATATACAAACCTTAACGCACATCTTTGAAACGCAAAATACCAAAAGCCTACTGATTACTACTCCAACTCACACTCTGACGTTAAGTTTCATGGATTCCTTCTTTAGAGTTACGGACCCAAACTTTGGCCATGTAGACTTTCCTTCCATTGTAATGGCGCTTCACTTCATTGAGGAGATGGTGCAATCCTCTGATCTTATCAAGATGCGCTACGGGATTTCCAATGAGAAACCTATCTCTGAACAACTTAAAGTCTTTTTTCCTGCTACACAGGAGGCAAAAAATGCATGGTTCTCCTCCACAGATGCGGGTCTACTCTCTCACTATCAAGAGACCACCCTAGAAAAAATGCGTCAAAGGGGCGCTACCGTTATCGAAAGAATCCGAACTACCTGGGCAACCCTATATAAGATTGGCGGCTCAATTGAGCATAGGAGGATAGACGAAAATACCTCCAATAAAGACTTAGACCAAATGAAACTCAATGGAGATGTTTTAGAGGACTTCATATCTAAAAACGCATTAAGTGCTGATTTGGTGACATTAATTTTAACTCTTTTAGAAACTCGGGGAATTGAAGATGGAACCAAACACGTTAGTCCCTCGCTGATTGTTGAAACCCCTAGAGAAGCAGCTTCTTTACTAAAACTGATTCAAAGTTCCACATCAAAAACAAAAAGCGCCTTAAAGGGCTTCTTTTCAGATCTTTATAACAAAATAAAAACGAAGCAACTCGATGGAAAAACTCCTCCTAAAGTCACAATTCATGACGATGATAGTGTTTCTTTAGAATTTAAAAAAGGATCTTCCATAGAAAAAATTTCTTTCCCTAAAAGTACTTTTGTTTCTCTCTTTAGGGATTTTGGACAACTTGTAAATGGAGTTGGAGCCTCAGGAGTGACGGATCTTGAGCTCGGAATGAGCATCGTCTCTTTAGTGCAATATATCCGTTTAGTACAAGAAGGACGAGGAGACGAGCCTCTTGCCATTGCGAACCTCTTCCTTGATATGAAAGAACTCACGGAAATGACCTTGGGGTCTGTCCTTCAAGCATGTTATAAAAAATTTATCACTAGCGAGGGGATTGATGGCTTTCGGTTAGAGAATCTCTTAGCAGAGCAATTTCGAAAAGTTGCCACAAAGACTGGAGGAAAAATCGGGAATGCTTTCTCTAAAATTGCGACAGTGTTGGAACTTCCCGTTTTAGAAACACTTGTAGGAACATGGGACCTTGTCGATAGTATTCAAACACTTATACATTCAGATAACCGTCCTGATCGCGTGGGAGCAACCGTAGATGTCGCCTTTAATAGCATCACGCTAGGGATTACCCTAGCTTCCGTAGCTGCCCCCTCATTGATGCTAGCTGCAGGTCCCTTAGCTGCGATCGGAATGGGAGCAAGCGCTATCGCTCGTAACGTTGCCCTTCGTGAAGATCGACATGAGAAGTGGAAGGTATATAAGAAATTCCTAACAGATGGCAGTGCGCATATTCTCTTTGCTTCTCCTGAACGCCACCTTCTAGATTTTTCTGGAAACTATGTTTTAGGAAACTTCTACTTAGATCTTAGGCAAAATCCTCCCATTCTTAAGGGAGATCGCTCCTATAATTCCAATTGGAGGATAGGGAATAAGGCTGGCTGGACAGACTGGGAAATCAGAGATAAGATTGGCTACGCCTATAGGATGAGTCCCTCTTATGCCTTAGCTCAAGGACATGCCAATAGCTTTTGGCCTAGTAGCATTCCTGAAATCCCAGAGGGAGTCTATAGGACTGTAATTTTAGGCTATGGTGCTACCTATGAAGCTGTTACTGAAGTTGTTTATCTATCCAATCAAGTTGTATGGAGAGAAGCCATTATGGAGCAAACTTCTCGATACTATCAAGACCCCCTAAAAGCAAAGAATAGGGCAAGTACAGTCATAGGTGGAAATGAGCCTTTAACAGTGATTCCTACGCGTCTACTTGAAAAGGATACCAGGGAGACCCTCGACTTTGCTTCATCGTACAAAGACTATAAAATTACCCTTGTAGGAGGAAAAGGAGGCCTTACAGTTCAAGTAGGGGGTGCGGGGTACTATAACCTTACTGGAGATCCCCATGTAGATAACACCATCTCTTTCAGAGCCATTCCTCCTCCTTTTGGTGTGAATTTTAACCTTACTCTCTTAGAGCAAGATGTTCCCTTTATCCGTCCTAATGGAACCCGGGAGAACATGCTAAAGATCCTCCAGACAGGTTTTAATACAATTATCGGCTCAAGTAGTGGGAACGATACATTTGTAGGGAATATTGACACGAAGTTCTATGTCAGTCCTAAAGGGGGAACGATCTACTCTGGAGGGGGAGATGTAGAATACCACGTGCCGAAGCTTACCGCTCCTTTAAATATCTTTTTATCGAAGAACTCTACAAGCCACCTCATCATTACAGAAATGGATGCTTCCCATCTTAAGCCTGTCTCAGGGAGCTTAAGTCTTGCAAGCAACACCCAACTCTTAGATGAACAGCTCTCGGGAATCTATGTGTTTAATGAAGATAAAAGTACAAACTTCTCGCGTTGGGTAGATCATTACGAGGCACGCCTAGGGGATGGCCTGACTGTAGTTCCTGTTTATGTTATAGAGAAAGATAAGAAAAAAGAACCTCAAATTACCTTAGGAGTGAAGTCCTGCAACCTAGTAAAATGGCAGAAAAAACATCCCGAAGGGATTATCTCTCCTGAGTACGCACTTCGTTGGCTAACAAAAAGATCTTGGGAGATAGCTGCTGAAGTGAAGTTTACCTTAGAGCAAGGAACTGCAATCTACTTCAAAGAAAGTAAGAAGGTTACATATTATCCCGCTCCCTATACTACTTTGGAAATCTTCCAAGAACAAGATATCCGTGTGGTAATCCAAGGGTCTCAGGGGGATACTTATGTACTCTCTACAATCTACTACAGTGCACAAATCACTAAACAAACGGAGATATTCTTAGCGCACGATGATATTCTCTATCCGCAAATTCTCGATGTCAGCTCTATCATTCCCAAGACGATCATGGCAAAAAGATCCGGGATACAACAGATCGATATTGAGATTTCCTCTTCAGAGCATCGCCTTGCAGTGAGATTAACCTGGAAAGGGCCTCTTCCAAGCAAAAGTAAAATTAAAATCAATGATTCTACCCAAATCAGATTAGGATTTGTAGATTCTGAACTGACAAAATCTAAATATCCATATGCATGGAACGTAATCTATCATGAAAAAACCTTAATTCCAGAGAGGGTGGAAAATGTACGCAGTCTTAATAACACCGTCATTTTAATGTTGAGTGAGAACAAAAGAAAGAATGAACACCTCTTCGCGATAGAAAACTCTGAAGATATCAACATCAAAATGCACGGGCAAATGCAATCTGGCCACATCACAGGTGCGTATAAGGAAGATCTAAAAACCAAGATCTACTTCACTAAAAACCTAAACGAGTTTGACATCACTACAGATGCACATAAAACTAAATACCTCTTCTTTACGGACAACGATAAGAACACAGACACAGGGACAAACATCCTATTCTATAGCACCTTGTATCCTAAAATACTCTATGCTAAAGAAACCCCACTTTCACGATATTCACAAAGGGTCTGGTCTTCCTATGATGAGCTCAATGTAGAGAACACTTCATTATACTTGGAAAACTTCATCCGCTACGTTATCGATGAAGAGACAGATGCCCTATATAGACAGCTGCTATACGTACAGAATCTCGTTTCTATCCGCAATACAGATCTCCTCCTAAAGCTCTTTTACGTTAGACATACTAAAGGGATAGGTTCTGTCCTCATCACCTTTAAGAACTTCTTCGTAGATTCCATGAATGACATCTCCGAGAAAACCTTCTTAAAAGAAGCCTTACCGCTCCTTGCGGAAAATGCTCACAAGTTAATCAATCCTAAATATAGAGAGTTTCTTGAGTTAAGATTAGGGGATGAGACTTTAAACCTAGCAATTTTAGTTCAGGAGTTTAGTAGCAAAGAACATATTCTTCCTATGTCCCAGGATAAACACAAACTCCTGATCCCAGAAAAATTCCAAGAGATGGATTTGGCAGTATTAACTTATACTATAGATCCTAAAGATACTGAGTTACCCTCGACAACCTTATCTTTCTTAGAGGGGGCTTTAAAAGAATTCCGCCTTCCACTCCCCACCTCTCCGATAGGGTCATATTACCTAGATCCTGTAAGCGGAGATCTTTATGCAACACGGATCCTAATGAAAACCCCACAAACGAAAGCGTTTGTTATTACATTTAAAGGCTATAAGAAAAATAGAGAGGCGTTTTATCCCTTTGTGCTCACATCTATGCACACTCCAGAAATTAGCACCAGAAATGTTGGGACAGCACTGCAATTTTATGGCCCAGAATTGCGCCATATAGAATTTGGCTTTACAACACACCATACAGACAAAGGGGAGGATAGAGTTCAAGATAAAGCGATCTCCAGATCTCGTATGATTTTCTTTAACAACGACCAGGTTCTCCGCTATGACCCTTTAACGGTAAAGCAGTTCTTCTCACGTACAGATTTACTCATGGCGGATCTTAAAACACGAGCCAGGGAAGCTCATATTGATGATTTTAGCTTGCGCTCACAAATGTACGATAGCTACCTCTTAGAAGCAGCTATGCATTTAGATAAACCTGTTCCGAAATGGGAAATTTCTCCAAGTCTCCTGAAAGGAGCCATAACCTATTACAAATCTGAAGTCCCAACTTGGGTACGCTATCGCCTTAGAGCAGCCTCTAGAGTCAAGCTCCCAGCTAAAGGAGTAACCCTGTATCTTACGACATCACAAAATAACATCTTTAAAAAGAAACGATCGCAAGGGTTCGATATTTTCTATAGCTTTATAGGATTAGAACCCTTCCTTACCCCCCACGAGAAATCTGGAGATACCTCACTAAATCTTAAACAAGATGTGACACTCATAGTCAGGAAAATCGATGAAACGGAATATAACAAAAAAAGGATCTATATCGTTATGGAACTCGCCCCAGAAGAAACAGAAAAACTTAAAAACGATCCCAATGTTATAACGCTACCTATAAAAACTTAACGAATCTCAGGCATATTTTTCCCAAATCAAACCTAAAAAACTTCCCATGAAAGAGATACACAACTCAAACCTCAAACAGAAGTCGAGGGGACTTCTGAATCAGGGAAAACTAGTTTGCTATTACTTTCCAGGTACTTCCATATATCTAAGAAACATTGCAACTGAGTTTCAGTTAAAGGATATACTATAAATAAATCTTCTAAGTTTTTATTTAATCCTGCCCCAGTCCAGTTCGCTGAGCCACATATAAGAACTTTGGAATCTATACAACAAGCTTTTGTATGAAGAGTCTCCTCACAAGTTCGTTCATAAATACAGGAACGAATCTTCATGTCCTGAGTAATTTTTTGGAGTAGACAAGATTCTTTAGCATCAACAATTATTTTTATATAAACTCCTCTTAACAAAGCTTGTTCTAAACAAGATAAAATCTCTTTTTGATTTAAAGCGTATATAGAAATAAGGATGCTACTTTTAGCTTCATTAATCTCAGAAGTAATAAATCTATAGTTATCTCCACGACCTCTGACTCTAGTAATAGGATGATAAATTACTTGCTGATTTCCAACATTGACTGTTCCACGACGACCTCTAGAGACCATCTCATATAACATAGATCCTCGCATCCTTAATGTTAAATTCACATCTTTCTGTAAGGATAACTCAGTATAATTTGCACTACCAGAAATCACGAGGCTCTCGTCAACACAAAGAGTTTTTTTATGCAGTATTGCACTAGCATGTCTCTTCTCTAATACAATACTAGAACCTGCAGAAAGAGCTTCTATATTAGGAGATTCTTGATACTGAACACGAGTAGGAACATTTCTTGCTTGTTTAACAAGTGACAATATTATTTTTTCTGAAGAAATATGGTAAATTTTTAATAAAATCTGTTTTCTAGCGTCTTCAATAGCACTACAAATCATGCTTATAGGCTGGTTATATGTGTGTTGATGTGCAGAAAAAAGTCTTATTCTTTCTTCACTACTTCGTAATCTTGGTATGGCTAAACTAGATAATCTACTTTCAATATCTTCATGATGCCTATGCTGCTGATGGGGGCCTCTTTCTGTTTCCCTACTACGATGTCCATGATGTCCATGTATTCTAGACCTTTGATTAGATCCATGACGCCTATGATGATCTCTTGATCGTCTCGATACTTCTTCTCGAGACGATCTATGATGATCATCTCTTATGTAGGGATGATATCTTGAACCAGAAGGTCCCCCCCCCCCCCCAATACTACGTGTACTCATAACTTTCCAGTAAGATAGTTTGTTAAAAAAAACAAATTAATAAAAACTTAGAATAAAATTTTATAAAAACTAATTTTATTATTCAAAAAATAAAACAAAATTTTCTTTATATAAAGATATAATTAAGAATTCTGCAATACAAATTAAAAGAAGACCAGTCTCTTGATTTATAAAAACTCATGGTCTTCAAAGATTAAAATTTCTTGATAGAAAGCCTATATCTGTAATTGCAATTTAAGAAATCCATTTTATGGACCAAACACTACTCAAGACATAGGGAAAACACTGCTATTCTACGGAACAATTGCCCTGTATTTAGAAAATCGATGAGATAAAACTTTAAGAAAAATGCTTTGTTTATACTCTGACTGCAATAAGACTCTTCATAGCTTATGAGGTAACTTTAAGAAGAAGCTGAGGTCGGAGGTAATGAAGAGGAGGAAGTAGAAGGAAGTGCTGAATCAGGGAAAGCTGGTTCGCTTCTTTCTTCAAAGAATGCCCATGCTTCAGAGAAACACTGTATTTGACGTTCTGTTAGGGGAGAAACCACAAAAAAATCTTCTAAATTTTTATTTAATCCTGAACTAGTCCAGTTGGCAGAACCACACAAAAGAACTCGAGAATCTATGCAACAAGCCTTTGCATGAAAGAGGCCTCTATAATCTGCGTTATCTATTTGATCGTAAACATAAATACACGAACGAACTTTTTTACCCTGAGTAATGTTTTGAAGAAGAGAAGCTTCTTTTTTATCAGTAATGACTTTTACCTTAACTCCTCTTGTTATAGCTTGTTCTAAGCACATGAGAATCTCTAATTGACTGAAAGCATACATGGCAACAAGGATGCTACTTTTAGCTTCATTAATCTCAGAAGTAATAGGCAAATGATGATCTTTATATGCACGATGCCTGACTCTACTCAGAGGATAATATTTTACTATTTGGTCTCCTACATCTACGACTCCACGCGTATTGCTAGAAACAATATTGCACAATGAAGATCCACGCATTCTCAATGTGAAGTTAATATCTTGAATTAAAGAAGGGTCGGTATAATTTGCACTACCCGAAATCACAAGGCTATTGTCCACAAGAAGTGTTTTTTTATGCAAAATTGATCCACTTGCTCTCTTATCTAATACAATACTAGAGCCTGCAGTAAGGGCTGCCAAATTAAAAGAATCTTGATAATAAATACTAACAGGAACTTTATGAGATTGCTTAACTAAGGATGTTATGATTCTTTCTGAAGTAATATGATAAATTTTTAAAACAACCCGACTTCTAGCACCTTCAATAGCACTACAAATCATGCTTATAGGCTCATTATATGTTTGTTGGGCTGTAGAAAAAATCCTTATTCTTTCTTCAGTTCTTTGCAATCTGGGTATGGCTAAACTAGATACTCTGCTTTCAACATTCTCATCATGTCTATGCCCATAGCGATCTCTCCTTCTGCTCCCTTCACTATGATGTCCATCATCATGCCTGTATAATCTTATTCTCTCTGACCCAGAAGATCTATGATGAGAGTCCCTAGAACTTCTTGATACTTCTCTACTTCTTCTAGAACTCGATTTTTCTTCTTCTCGTGAGGATCGGTGATAGTGATGATGACTTCTTGAATACGGGTGGTGTCTTGAACTTCCCCCCCCCCCCCCCAATACTATGGGTGCTCATAATATCCTACTAAGAAAAAATAAAAAGTTAATTAAATTAATAGAATTATAAACAAATCGATTTTTTTATTAAAAAATAAAAATACATTTTGTTGTTCTTGAAAACAAGTTTTAATTTAAAAAACTAATTTTAGCTTCTAGAAAAGAAAACTGTATTCTTAATAACCTTTGTTCAGGGTAAAAATACACTCTGCGAATTTCTTACTAAAGATAGAAAATCTTATTTAGGTAAGTGCTTCTAAAGCTATACTACTCGAAAGTTTACTCTCATGTTAAAATTACTTTAAAAAAATTTATTATCTCATAAAAATCCTATTACCCCTTGATCTCAAGTAGGATTTCTTACATTTCTTTAGGAAATTCACAGAAAATGTTTGTTTTTTAATTTTCTACAAAATCATAATCTCTTCTATCCTTTTTAAAATTTTGTTTTACATTATGTTTCTGAGAATGCATGCCGGTTTCTAACCCAATTACTCCTGCTCAAGGGATAGCATCTTCAAATTCTTCTTCTTCACACCCTCTTTCTCCAAAACGCCTTCGAACCAAGGAAAGCTTTGAAAGATCAGTTTCTGTATATGACAATATCACGCTTCCCAAAAACGCCTCTATTGAAGACGTTTTAAGAATCGGTCAACAACTTCAAGATCAATTCCATAACCTGACTGGGGGGGGGGGGGGTAGTGAAAACATTTCTTTCTCAGTTTCTCCTTCGCACCACTCCGGGAACTGGAAAACCTCGTTTCTCTATAATCTTGCTCAGGTGATTGCACAGATTTTCCCTTCCACGATGCAACCAATCCGGGTACGTCCTGTAACGATTCCTCCTTCTCAAGGAAACACTTCCTCTTCTGAAACGCCATTATCTCCGAAAGAAAACCTGAAAACAGAGGAGCATCTCCTTCCTACAAATACTTCACATCCTTCCCCGAGAAAACGAAAAACTACCTTTCTTCTTAATCCTGTAAATGTTCGGAAATATACGCATCCCTTTCTTCAAACGGAACCTCTTAGTAAAGTGAGTGCACCTAGTAGTGTACTCTCAAGAAGGAAAAGAGCCGTACCTGAACAGCCGCAACAATCACAACAAGAACAAGCTACCGGTTCCAAGCCTTCAAAATATGACCTTACTGAAAAAAACATTGAAGAGAAGCTAAAGCTTACTCCTGAGCAAAAAGCTCTCATTACAGGGGATTTAGAGAAATTAAAGAAGGCAATCAATAAGTACAATGCTCTTAAAGAAAAGAACTCCAAAGTAGGGCAGGAGGTCTTAATCCGCCAATCTGTTCTTTTAGATAGCATTCAAAAGAAACTCTATCCCAAAGAAAAGGCACAAAAAACTCAAGCTGCTGCAAAACCAAAAGAAGACAAGGCTAAAGCTGAACCCGCAAAAGCTCCCGAAGCTCCTAAGCCTGAGGAAAAGTCTAAAACTTCAATTGAAGAGGTCCTTCTTGAAGTAAAAACGGAGTTTAAGTCCCATCGTGTTCAGATAGAGAAGATCCTTCATGGGATTTGGATCGCTGGGGCGCCTCCAGAGGGGACTGAAAACTATATCAAAATATTCTTACAAACCTATAAGGATTTTGACTTCTTCTTCTGGGTAGATAAAAAGACTTATGCTGCGGCGAAGTTCTCTGGGATCATGAAAAAAATCGCTTTTGCAGCTGCTGTAGAGGACCTTAGAGCCTCTACAGATCAAAGCGTTCAAGCCTTTATTAAAGACTACGACGAACTCAAAAAGAAATACGATGAAAAATATACACAAGCAAATACCGAAGAAGAGAAAGGTAAGTATCTTGATGACCTTAAAAAACTCTTAGAGAAGCATAACAAGATAAGTGAAGAGATCCGCTCACGCTTTGACATTCTGTTCCTAAAGAACATGATCATCATGCAAGATAATTTCTTCAACTACTGCCAGTTAAAAGGTATCGGCAACATCAATGATGAAGTAAGAGTAGAATACCTGGAGAAAGAGATCAAGCTTCCAGCAGAAGAAATCACACAATACAAAGAGCTCATCAAAACTAATGAAGAGAAAGTTAAAAAGATTATCAAAGCAGTAAATGATGATCTGGGGGAGGAACGCGTAAAGCTCAAAGACATTTCAGAGCTAAAGTCAATGCAGGAAGCTCAAAATGTGTACAATTATGAACTCGAAGCCCTACTACGCTGGAACTACGCCGCAGCTACGGACCAGGTTCGTATGTATATGCTGAAAGAGCTTGGGGGAATTTATACTGACTTGGATATGATGCCCTCATATTCCCAAGACATCTTAGAGATTATTCAAAAACACAGCTCAAGCAAAGAAAAAACCAAAGAAAAACCTCCCACTCCTGAAGACAACCGGCTATTTGAGGATATGTTTTGCCGAAGAGCTATCTCTGATGCGGTACTGAAATTAGCTACAGGGAAAGAAACAGAAGTTTCTTTAGAGAAGATTGAGAAAGACATAGATTTAACGCGATTAAGAGAATCTGATAAGCCTAAACTTCAAGCGTTATTTAAAGATTTAGAAAAATTCGCTAAGGAAAACCCTCCAGACAAACCTAAAACAGCCAAAAAAGGCGAGGAGGCTAAGAAAAGTGAGGAAGGAGAAAAAGCTAAGGGCGCTGAAGGAGGAAAATCAGAAGACGGAGCAACAGTCAAAAAGAAAAGCTTTTTCCAACCTATGTCAGAAATGACTGTTCGAGATACGATGCCAATCTTAAGACGATATCATCATTACGACGAGCTTGGATGGTTCATTCGAGGACTCAATGGCTTGATGATGGCACACAAGGGAAGCGCTGCTGTAGATGCGGTTATTCGAGGGCAACAAGAAGCTTATCAGGAACTTGCAGCTCTTAGACAAGAAGTTCTTTCTGGAGCCTTTTTCAAATCTTTGGAAGATCTCATTCATCGCAAACACCAGTCGTTAATTGGAGGACGGCTAGTTTCTAATTTCTTAGCAAAAAGTTTGTTTTTTGACTTTCGTCAAGACTCCATTATGCCTGAAGCTGTCAGTACCCTAGGGATTACCGGTCCAGATCTCATTGCTGAGGTTCTTGTTGAGGAATATCGAAAGTGGGGACCCATAGGAAAAGACTTCCTCAGCCCCAGGGGAAATAAGCTCGGAGATGATGCCTTTCTAGGGTCTTATACCAAGATCTTTCCCGACCCGAAAGATAAAAGTAAGTTCACCCTAGATTGGTTATCCCCAAAATCTGTTGGAAGTAACGACGTTACGCCCGCAGATGAGAGTACTTGGTGCGGAAGTAAAAAGAGATGCGTTGCGGAGCTATTATTTTCAGATAATACTAAGTTCAACTCCTATAAACCGAAAGCGGTGACACGTACCCGTATAGATATAGAAAAATTTACCTCCTTATGGTCAGAAGAAAGCAAGAAAAAACTCCCCCCAGGGTTGCTTGAACGCTTTAACGTCTTTATCGAAGAGCAAACCCTAGACATATTAAAGCTCGCAGATATAGACCAACAGATCTATGCTGCAATGTCTGCAATTCAAGATAAAGATCCTGCTGCTAAAGCCTCTTTATTTTCTCTGCAGCTGCAACTTGCTAACTTACTTCGCTCTGTTCAGTTTCCTATAGAAAATCGGGTGCATTTCTTCCCACAAGCGCAAAATTTACAAAAGCAAACACACGCAGATTATATAAAATCCATAGAGCTCTATTTAAAGACATCTTCAACTACAAACATTGTTTTATGGCACAGCGATCAACAAAACTGGATGCTACTCTTCAAACAACTCCTTACCATAGCAGAACGTCGTGTCGCTATAGATGGCCTTCTCAATCCTAAGGAAAAGGAAAAAAAGAAAGATAAGGAGAAGGACAAAGAAAAAGAGAAAAAACCTGAATCCTCTTCTGGATCTGACAGTTCAGATAGCGAGTGGAGTGAAGCACATAAAGACTTCTCTAAATATAAAGAGCTCTTACAAAAGTATGAGGAGCTTAAAGCTCGTGATACATTCTCTCTTCTTACAGAGGCTGAGCTTTCTACGTTTTTAGAAACGACTACGAAGATAGCAGAGCATCGAGAACTGTTCTCTGTAATAGATCAGATCGAAACAAGTATCTCTTCAGGGTACACCTACCGTACTTTAGAAGACAAGATAATCAAGTGGTTTTCTCTTCCTGAGAACGACCGCCGTAATCACCTCCTAGATCTGCTAAAACAACTCGAAAAAGATGTAAATAAGAAAGAATCCAAACCAAAGCAGAAAGAACATAAGGAATGGCTAGAGTCTTTATATGACCAAGCTAAAGGAAAATGGATAGATGAACCTAAGAAAAACATCCAGGATCTTCTTAAGAAGTTTGAAGGGAATCCTCGCGTAATCCTAAGAAATGCTGATGAGTTTCTTTCAAAAAATGAGCTGTTTCAAAAAATGATCCTTACAGGCTATCCCTTTGCGGATTCCTTGGAAATTATGCGTTTCATGGTTGCAGATGAGGGAATTTCTGGGATCTTCTCCAAAGAGCCTATCCTTCCGCCTCCTTCACATTCCCTTGTAGGCATCTTAAAAGAACTTTATGGAGAGAGCTCTATAGATCTTCAAGACGCCCTCCCTGCGGTGTATGAATGGATCCTTGCTAATGAAGAAAATACAAAAGAAGAAGCTTTTCGCCTTCTTCCAGAAGGCTTAGGGGAGAAGTTAAAGGATAAGCTCCCTCATGATCTTCTAGTCCCTCCTATAGATTCTTCCGTCTCTCCCTTAGGAGTGCACTACTCTGTAGAAAGAGGAATAGAGTCGGAAAACGTTATGGCCTCCATGGGAGGAGGGTTCTTCAACTCTGTAACTTACTCCATGGCACGATATATGGAGGCCCTCTTTGAACTACAGCAAAAGATCCTAAAAAAAGAATTAAAATCCGAATCAGAAATTAAATCAATTTTAGAGAAAAAGGGTGCAGGACCCTTATATAATACAGAGCGCGCAAAGTTATTATTAGAGTATTCAAAACTTGGGTACTATCTTTCGTTAAAAGAGATCAACACGGCTGCAGCGGGCCTACACAACTTAGGGCAGGCCTCTGCACACCTAATTACCCAACCTATTCCTGGAGCAGGGCGTGTGATCCTTAGGGATCATGACTTTGGGCTTCCTCTAGCGACTTCTATGACAGACCCTGTAGGATTACGCTCTTATGACTATTCTGGAATAGGGGGCAGAAAGGATGTTTTCTCTACTCCTCCCGATGTTCCAACACTTCATAAGATTATAGATAGAGTCAAGTACAATCTGATAGACTGGCCAGAGTTTTCTTCGAAGTTCTCAGGAATTTTTGGAGATTTAGCCTTTCGCCTAGGAGCAAAGACCTTAGAGCTTCACCCTCAGACCTTTCTCTATAGAATAGAGGGCCGCTGTATGGGGCTTTCCTATCTATTTTTAAACGCCCAAGACAAAATGTCTTACTCGACGTTACAACATAACTTAGTTACAGTTTCTTCATTATTTCAAACGAAAGAGCGAGATAAGCTTCCCCTATCACAGCAAGATAATAAATTTCTGAAACGCGCCTTAGACCTTATAGAGTGGCTACAACATCGTGGTAATCGTGAGTTGCAGATAGGTGGTGTTCTATCCTCACTCGAATGGGATATCAGTTCTCTAACAAAATTATTTGAAAAACCTTCGACATCGAGTGTCCTTGTTACAACTCCTACGCATGTAGTCACTCTACACTTCTTTAATGGCATAGCCCGAGTCACAGATCCAAACTTTGGTCATGTCGACTTTCCTACTCTAGAAGCTGCGTTGTATTTTATTGAATTTATGGTGCAAGTCACCTCTGAAATAAAAGCTCGCTATGGAATCTCAGATGACAAAACAGTTTCTGAACAGCTTAAAGTTTATGTTGCAGACTCTCCGGAAGCAAGAAACTTCCTACAGGAAACTACAGATGCAGGTCTTTTAACAAACCATCAGATGACCACATTAGAACGCATGATCGTTCGAGGAGAGGTGACTTTCTCCGGGATACGAACAACGTGGTCTACATTATTTGGAATGGGGCTAACCTTAGGAGGCAAACGTATCGATGAGAAAGTCAAAGAAACTGATCTTGATAAAGCTCTTATAGATGGGGACGTTCTATCTGACTATCTTTCTAGAAACTCTCTTGATGAATCCAGCGTAGCATTAGCTAAAACACTAGTTACAGTCTTAGGGTTTGTAGAAGGAACACAAGTCATAAGTCCAACTATGATCACGGAAACTCCTAACGATGTAACTTCTTTGTTTCAAACATCGCGAGAAAAAGTCCAACATTTCAAAAAAATAATACAAGCATTCTTTTTAGACCTATCACAAAAAATTAAGAATTCTGGTCTTAAAGATACTGACAATGTCTCAGTAAAATCCGTAACTCTAGAAGAGAACGGCGATGCTATAGTCTCTTTAGAAAAAACAGAAACTTCAAACAAAAAACCTCAAAAAACTCTTGTGACAATTTCTTTGAGTCTCAAAGAAATAAGCGAAGCCTTTAAGACTTTTGGCAAAAGTTTGAATGAGCTTGCAAGTACTGGAGTTATGGACATAGAACTGGGATTATCTGTGCTATCTTTAATTCAATATGCCCGCTTAGTAGACGCTGGCAAAGGGGATAGCGCCCAGGCAATTTTTAGTGCTTTACTTGACGTTAAAGAACTCGCAGAGATGACTCTGGGGACCATAATTCAAGCGCTGCAAAAGAAATTCATAACACCTACAGGAATCGATGGATTTCGAACAGAGACAGTGTTAGCACAACAATTACAAAAAGTAGGAACTCGAGTAGGAGGTACAGTTGGAAAAGCTCTTAGCTTCGCATCTCGTGTTCTAGAGCTTCCTGTTCTTGAAACAGTAGCTGGAGTTTGGGGACTCGTTACAAGCGTAGAAGAGTTGATTCACGCCAAAACTCATAGCGAGCACGTGGCAGCTAAAGTACAAGTATCTTTCGATGTCATTACCTTAGGAATGACAGTGTCTTCTGTTGTTGCTCCTCTTGTTATGCTTGCCGTAGGTCCTATAGCTGCTATTGGCATGGGAGCCACCTCTATTGCAAGAAACGTTGCCTATAAGGAAGAACGACACTATGCCTGGCTAGAATATAAAAGGTTCTTAGAAACAGCAGCTAAACATGTCTTATTTGCCTATCCACACAAGCATTTGTTAGATTTGTCTGGAAACCAGGTATTGGGAGATGTGTTCCTAGACCTAAGAACAAATCCTCCTATTTTAAAAGGAAAGCCATCCTATAATTATGACTCTTTGCTTGGAAGCGTCCCCGAATGGACAGACAAACAAGTACGAAACCGGTTGGGTTATGCTTTTAGCATCACTCCAGAATGGGCGTTAGCCAAAGGACATGCCAATAGCCTATGGCCTAGGGAAATCCCTAAAATTCCCAAAGGGATTTATGAAACCGTCTATCTAGGTTACGGAATCACATATAAAGTCCATACAGAGATCGTCTATCTTTCCAATCAAATCACATGGCGAGATGCTGTATTAGATGCAACCTCTCGATATTATAAGCCTCCTCTTACTGAAGAGGGGAAATCTTCCACAATCATAGGGGGAGATGCTCCTCTTAATGTCATTATGTTGCGCCTACTAGACGAAGTTACTCCTTCTAGAGTCAACCAAACAATGAAATACAAAGATTATAAAGTAAATATTGTTGGTGGTAAGGGAGGAGTCACAGTTCAAATAGGTGGAGCTGGAATCTACAATATCACTGGAAACCCTAATGTAAAAAATACGATTTCCTTTAGAGCAATTCCAGAACCTCTCGGCGTAACCTTTAACCTATCCAATCATAATGAACAGCTCGTACCTCTCACCCGCACTAATGGAACAAAGATCGAACCACTAAAAATCAAGCAGAAAGGGTTTAATATCATCGCGGGATCGGCAGGAGGATATGATATTTTAGTCGGGGAACGCGATACCCACTTTTATGTAAGCCCTGGAGGAGGAAAAATCTACTCAGGAATAGGGAAGAACTGGTATCACATCCCAAGACTTAAAGGAAGGCTAGACATCATCCTTGCAACAAACTCTACAGAGCATATGCTCTTAATGGAGACGTTCTCATACAACTGGCTTCCAGTATATGAAAACATCAACTTGCTTCCTAGAAACACCATAGCGAATAGCACTACAAATAACACTGTAGGAATCTTCATTTCCAACATAGATAACAGCACCTCCTTTGAACGCTGGGAAAACAAGTTCACCGTAAAGCTTGCTGATGGTATCACACTACAAGCACAAAAGCACATCTATGGAAATGCTACAGAGACTAACTCCACAATAAATGCTACCTATGTTACGACGTTAGGGATCAATACAGTAGATCAGCCTACTTGGCAAAAAAGCTATCCTGAAGAACCTAGCTATGTGGAAGCTATCTTAGATTGGTTAAAAGAAATGGGATGGTGGTTTGTCCCTGAAGTAACGATTCTACAAAAAGAGGAGACTACAAATTTCTACTCAAAATACAAAACTCTAGTCTACCATCCCAATCCTTTCACTGAGTTAGATTTACATCCTCAGCCTGGCTATCATACCCGAATAGACGGCTCTGTAGGGGACACCTATATTTTTTCAGAGTCTCCAAAAGCAAATATCTCTACAGTTGAACTCACTCTAGCAGAAGATGCAGACGCCCCACAAACTGTAGATTTAAGCTTGCTGGTTCCGACATCCATACGAGGGAAAATGACTAACCATACAAAAAATGGAACTAGCATAGACCTTGAAATCTCATCTCCAAGATATACGCTCCCTCTACAAGTAAATTGGTTAGAACATCATTTCCCTAGAGGAACAAGATTTGATATCTTCTCAAACCATAATCCTAGATTAGGAGAGTGGTACGAAATCTTAAATAAGAACGCCTCTATCTGGCACAACTTATTCATGAATAGCACATTAATCCCTGAAAGGCTCGTAGGAATACATAGCTTAAATAATACAGTAAGCTTGATGATCAGCTCGTTACGAAGAAATAACGAGCATATCCTAGGAGTAGAAAATCGAGGAGCTGTAAACCTTAAAGTCGTGGGACAAATGTATGCAGGGAAGATTAAAGGGGCTATGGAAAACCGCCATTGGCATACCTTCTCTCAACTGCTGTCAAAATTTGACATCACCATTCCTGCGCACTCCATAAAACACCTAGCATTTAAAGGAGAGGCAGAAACTAATGATACGATACTGTTCCGTAGCTACCTTGAACCCGCCATCTTGGATGTCACAAATTCCTCCACCATAGATTACCATAAATGGTCGTTCTACGATCAGATCCGTGTTTACAAGACTACCTTAAATCTAGAAGGGTTCCAAATGTACAACATTACAAAAGCGGAACCGAACTTGAACCGCTTGCTAATGTTCGTACAAAAACAGGTCCGCATCCAAGGTAGAGACCTCCATATGAAGTTCTTCCATATCCGCACAGGCTCAGGAATTGGCGCCATAAATATCCTCTTCAAAGACTTCTTTGTCGATGATATGAGCTCTATTACAGAACGAACCATAGAAGGGGAGGTCAAGCCAATCTTAGTAGAAAACCCTATCTCTCTAATTGACCCAACATATAAAGAGCACCTAAAGCACACCCTAGGAGACACCCAAATAGATCTGATCCAATATCTTCAGGAGTTCGGCACTACAACACATACTTTACAACTAAACTACAATAAAGAAACTCACGAGTTAGAACTTCCTAGGCAGTATGAATTGAAACAGCTCGTTGCGCTCACTTATGTTGTGGACGCCAAGGAATCTATAACAAAAGAAAACAGCTGGTTATTCCTAGATAAAGCTATGAAGGAATACCGCCTGCCTCTACCAACAATTTCGGAGACCTACTACTACTTAGATCCTGCAAATGGAAACTTATATATCTCCAAGGTAATCTCTAATAATGAGAGCTCCGAGAGTAAGTTAGAGCAAGCATTTGTTCTTGTTCTTCCTGGATTTAAAACACGATGGCAAGAGTACCAAAACATCTTCATCTCAAATACGAGAACAGGCTCTTTAGCTGCGACTTCAGGATCAGGACTGATGTTCGTAGGACCAGAGTTACGCCATATTGAATTCGATACAAAAAGAACGATAGGGGGGACGTCTTTACCTGAGAGGGTCTCGTCAAGATCGGGGATTGTCTTCCCAACTACAGATCAGGTTATGGTATACAATCCTGCACTTGCACGTAGATTCTATACGTATGCAGATTATATACTCTGGATTCTGAAGGATCGTGCAAATGGTGACTCCAAACGAGCGAAAGCCTATGATATCTATATGCTAGAGGCCTGTATGTCCTTAAAAGGGGATAAACCAGAGTGGAAAATCCCTCCAAGCTTTATACAATTTGCTTTTGCCTACTATCGCGCTTGGGTAAGCCAATGGATAAAACACCGCATACAACGTGGTACACTAATTAGCCTGCCAGCGAAAAGTATTCAAGTGTCCCTAATCACTACACAGACCGAATACTTTGCAAATAAACGAAGAGGAGGTTTCCATGTCTTCTATAGCATCTATGGCTTGAATAATAAGTTGGTCGATCATAAATCTCCAGGAGATATGGTCTTCGATATCTCTGAAGATGTCATCCTCACGGTTAAAAAAGTTGATGAGTCCGACTATGACAAAAGAAAAATCTATGTAGTTCTAGATCTTGCCACTGAAGAAGAACGCAAGTTGCGAGCTGATAAAAATGTGATACTCATTCCCGGAGGAGAGAACGCAAGAAAACGTCGCTAAACAAATTAAAGATCTATCACACATTTTATTATTTCATCCACGAAGGAACAAACTCTGCTGCATTAGGTTCTAGATTACTTTCACAAGCCACATCAGAAATGGCTGCTGCTTCAACTTCATCCTCTTCCTCTAAATCTTCTTCAGCAAGAGAGGCGGAGGGTAAAGATGGGGGAGAAGAGGATGCTTGAGAAGGAGATTGCATAGGTTGGGTAGAAGCTATGATTGTTTCCCACAACCTTTGGAAAACATCTTGATGTCTTTGAGTTAGATTTTGTATAAAAATCAATTCTTCACAATTTAAGCAAAAACCACTTGTAGTCCAGTTTGGACTTCCTAAGAAAAGCTTATCTCCATCAACAAGACAAACTTTACAGTGAAGAACTCCCGTTCCAGTCCATTCTAATACATCTAATTCTCGAGGAAGCTCTTTTCCAGGCTGGTTATTCTTATCTACAACGATTTGTACTTGGACACCTCGTTTTTTTGCATTCTTCAAAGCACTCAAAATTTTTTCATAGGATAAAATGAACATAGCAATTTTGATAGTGTTCTTTGCCTGTCTGATGATTTTAAGAATATTCTGTTTTGCTAGCTTTTTATTTCTTTTAATAGGGTAATATGTTACCGTTTCCATCCCAATTCGACATGACCCCTCAACTTCATTAGCGATTAGCTCATAGAGATGGGGACTATATATCTCTACGAAAATGTTCACATCTTTTTCAAGAGAAGCTACAGTCAAGTTCCCTGTACCAAGAAATATTCTTTGCCCATCCATTAAAACTGTCTTCTTATGATACTTTGAACCTGTGACGGTTTCATATTCATGTAAACTAAGGTTCCTGTTGCTTTCGGAAAGCTGTTTTACTCTTGCATAATCTTCTTCTTGATAAATTTGATGAAACGAAAGATTGGCACTAACTCCTTCAACAACTTTATTTTTAATAGCTTCTAATATTTTCGGAGAATCCATCACAAAGACTCGGACAATAAGCTCTTTTTCACAAGAAAGGATAGCCTGACAAAACATCTCTGTGAGATCATGATCCAACGTTGAGAACATGTGTAGACTCCCTTCACCCATTCTCAAAGAAGGGGAAGGGAGAGAATAGTTTTGCATGCTAAGAATATGAGATGCACTAGAGGGAGTAGAAGGAGAGGTAGAGGATGATTGATGGACTACGTGATAATTTCCTCTACGAGGTTCACCGTAATGGCGTTGACGCGCCCCCCGAACTGAAGAGCGAGTACGAGTAGAGGAAGAATGCGAAGAAGTCTGAGAACCTTGACCGTCTTGATAATAACGAGAATGGTAGCTCCTATTATTATTGACGCTCACCCTCCTCCTCTCTAATTATTCAACATAATGAATATTATCAGACTATGATAACATTATCAGATTATGATAATATGATAACATGTCTTAAAAAGTTTGAGAAGAACTTTTTCTCCACCCTCTAAGATCTCAAGATCTCTTCTGAAGAACAGCACAATAAACTAGAATCCTTTCTTTCTAGAAGCAGGTTCAAATCGCTCAGAATACTAGCAACTCCTGACCCGAGAATCCTGACCCGAGAATCTCAGTTCCCTCAGAGCAATAAAAGTTCTCTGCAACAAAATCTTCAGCTGTTTGTCCTTCCTTAAGCTCAGACTTCCGAATGATCTTAACTAAAAAATCATGATATTTCGAATGGTAAGAACTCGCCATCTCTTCATTAATCAAAGCTTGAATTGCCCTTATAAACCGAAAAACATCACAAAATGTTCTCTTTAAACTCTTCCGCATCCTCTGCAGACCTTTGTTATCAAGCAAAATATTTAATTTTATATCTAAAGGTAAAGGCGGCAATCCCCACTCCTTACAAAGCAAGCTAGATCTTGCTGCGTTCCAGTACTCTACATGATCTACTTGATACTTCCACGGTTCTGTAATCAAAATTTCTTTTAATTTTGCAATATGGAAGAAAATAGATTGTTCTACATCCTCTTCAAGGCTAGACACAAGTACACTGTATGCCTTGTTAAGTCCTTCCATTTTCCCGAGGTTACAGTATTGCATTGAGTCCATGAGAATTTCTATAGCTGCGATCTTCCTCTCTTCTGAGATTTTGGGGTAATCTATAAGCTCTGCAATGCCTAATAAGTAGCGATAATTTTGTTTATGTTCTTGTGTATACCCAGATGTGGCTTCTTCAACAAAAATATTATATCTTTGATCACGAAAACCATCTCCATAGGATATCGAAGAACCTTCTGCTACTTTACGGTTTACCCTGCAGTCCCATATAAATGATTTTATTCCAAGAATATGACTATATTCACGAACAAAGGGGCACGAAGGAAGCTCGCGCTCTTTTCTCAGAGGAAGTCGGATTTTCTCTAGATTTGTAACTACTCCCCTATACGTAGGTACAACAAAAAAAATATATGCTAACAGCAGCGAACTGAATATTGCCAAGGCTAAAAAAATGTATACAAAAACCGAACTATAACCAAAAGCCCCCCCTAAAACCGAAAGCATACAGCTTAAAATAAAAACAGAAGAAAAAAACGATAGAAGGAACCTTCTTTTTAGGACTTGACATTCTTCAGAAAAACAACACCAAACTCCCCTACGAAAAGCCACAGGAAAGAACATATCTTATTTTATTCTCAAAATTTTATTACTATGCTTGTTCTTCTTTGATAGACCATAGAGGAGTTTCTTCTATGATTAAAGCATATTTCCCCATAGGGGCTCCTTTCACTGGAGCTTCGCAATAGCAAGTACAAAACTTAAAAAAAGCGTCCTTTTCTTGAGGAGACATGTTCCCCTGTCTCAAGAGCATCCTGCTTCTTTCAGCATCATGAGAAGCTGCAGTTCTAGCTTTAGCGACATCCATAGCTGATATAATAACATCCTTTAACTGCTGAGAGACAACAGAATAGAACCGATAATGAGGAAGGGAAGGATAAGAAAAAACCACTTCCTCATCTAAAAAGTGATCTTGGGAACATTGGTTTTTATTATGTATGATAAATCCCTTTTTCTCTAATTGGCTTATTGAGTCTCCAGAACGAACAAGACTATGAATAAATAATATACTTCTCTTTGTATGGCTATCAAAAGGAATAGATAAATTTATTGCATCTGCTTCGTTTACCGCATACGCATACTCACCAGGCTGTTCTCCTGGGTAAAGCTCCCATAAAGAAACCTTTTTTTTAGAAGATTTGAGTATAGTATCTTTTGAAAACTCTTCGAAGCCACGATATTTTAAGTATAAGATAAACCTTAAAATGACCTTCAAAGAGAATAAAATAATTACAGGGACAATAAGAATACTTAGCAAACATTTTGCAAAGATTTCCTTTATAGAAAGAGACTGTCTCATCTGTGAATAAACGAGGTGTCCCCTAAAACTCAATCCCTCTGCCAATAAAACTCTATCGCTCCATTGACAGCAACGCTCTACAACATGGACTACTCTTTCTAACAGTCCGCTTCCCTGGCCAAGGTCGGAGAAAATCTCTAAAAATTGCCAATTAAAAGCTATCGTAGAACAAAATGATGGAAAATCTCCGTTCTTTACTACCACGCAAAAATCCCTTGAACAATCAATGAATAAGGAAAATCTATAGGCCCAATAGGAGGTATAACCTGACAGCGAATTGCAGGTTGGATATCAAAGATCTTCGGAGTCTCCATAATACGGATCGCATTGAGATTATAAGCTATTTCCTCAGCCCCCCCAGAGAAAGAAGAAAAAACAAATCCTGGATATTTCTTCAATTTAAATACTACTGCAGGAAGATTCGCGACAACAGCTTTTTCTGGAAGCTCTGTATCCCAAACCAAATTAATCCCCTTACGCTCTAACTCTTCTTTTGTCAGCCCAGAACGCACGTCCCTATGGCACAACCAAATATCCCTATGCACTCTAGAATGTAGTTTAGAAAAGTAATACTCCTCATTATGAAATATTAATAAATCGCGAAGTTCATCCTTATGAACTAGGCATAAGGCCCCATATTTTAAATGCAATATCCCTCGCAAGATTGTCTTTATGATTAACATAATCACTAGGGGGAGAAGAAGCACATAAGAAATTACCTTAAAGATTTTCTCTTTTAAGCCAATTACATCAAACTGTTCTAAACACAACACCCCTGTTCCCGATGCAGTCTCCTTAACTATCCTAAGACGCTTTCCAAAAAGATTGAAATACGCATCTACCTTGCATGCTATCTTCTCTAACCACCCAAATCTAATTCCTTGAAGTCTCGTAAAATCCGCAAAGCTTGGAGAAAACGTTATAGGAGTTAAAAAGCTCAACATATCATTAAACATTATCCCAAGCTTATATGTAAAAATAGCTATCCAAAAAAGATATGTATTCCAGAAGAGTCTACAACAAAATTTGAAATAATATTTAAAGATTGAAGAAATCTTAAAGCCTCAAGTCCTAAAGTAGATTGCTTCTTTTGAAATAGACTCAAGTACCCCCTAGTTTCATAATTCTCTTCTTCATAAGACAAGAATAATCTGTTGGGATACGCGTTACGCATTTTTAACTCCTCGTACTTACGCTGAAGAAAACTAATAAAGTCTCCAACTAGCCATAACTTTTCATCTTGAGATAATTCTTCTTCTCCGCTTCTTTTAAACCAGCAAGGAAATAGTTTTTCTAAACACCCACGTTGTACAGAGATTTTATTTAAACGTTGGGCAAGTTCTAACTGTAATCCTTCCCAATTTACACTTAGGGTTACCTTGGTTAAAATATCATTTTGCACCAAAGGTAAAGTCATAATATGTTTTCGAGGGATGTTTATAAACATTCCCTGAATATTTTGCACACAATGTCGAATTTCTGTAGGAGAACTTGCTGCTAATACCTTAAAAAAAAATTCCGGAGTAGACGAATCTACATAAATAAAAGTTACCCTATATGTAATATGTAAAATTGTACGTAATAATAATGCCAAAATTAAAATCGGCAAGAAAAGATAACTTATGATCTTTAAAACCTTTTCTAAAAGAGAAACATGAGACCCATGTATTCTTCGACAAATAACATAAGATTTCCCATCCGTAGTAATAATCTGAGTTTGTTCTCCCCCAAAATAAAAATAGCGGTCTAATAAAACCGCACACTTTGCCGATAGCGATGCTGTATCCCATGAATATAAGGTAATGCTTTCCATAAAGCGAAACACCTCTTAACATTCTAAGAATCAGAAAATTATAACGAATATCATATACAATACAACATACAAAACAACCCAGCTAAACCAGATCTTTATTAAACAAAGATACTAATTAATCTAAGGAAGCCTATGTTATTTAGTAATAATAAATCCAACCTCTCAATTTCTATTCTCCAAGAAAAAAGTCCCAAAAGCTCTCTCCCTAAGACTTCTTACACAAAACTCACCCTTCTTTAAGATCCATTATTAGATACATGCATTTCCACATTTCTAGAAGAATGCACTCTTACTCCTAGAGAAAAAGTTAAAGAACTTTTCTCTACACGAAATATCAACCACTTCATACACATGAAAATGAATCAAAAAAGTATCTGCTCTAGTCTTCTTAAAGACTAAGAGATTCTTAACATCAAGCCCTTAGCTCCTGAAAACCTATAAAGATCTACAAAGAAACCTAGGGAGGTATTTTGTTTAAAATAAAGACGTCCCTTGCGCAAGGAGATTATCGACATAGTTAATATCGTAATCCAGCTGGAGAAACTTGGGATTATCAAGCATAAACTGATGGAAAGGAATCGTAGAGTGCACGCCACCAATATGAAACTCCTTCAAGGCGCGTTGCATAATTGCAATAGCCTCCTCTCGATCTTTCCCTTTTGTGATAACCTTTGCCACCATAGAGTCGTAGTATGGAGGAATAGTATACCCGCTATAACATGCACCATCAATACGAACAGAGGGCCCTCCAGGGGGTAAAAAATAATCTAAACGTCCTGGGGAAGGAGTAAAATTATTCGAAGGGTCTTCAGCATTAATCCGGCACTGAATGACATGGCCCGAGAATGTAATACTTTTTTGTTTCCAAGGGAGACGCTTACCCATAGCTACAAGAATTTGCTCTTTAACAAGATCTATTCCTGTAACTTCTTCTGTGATCGTATGCTCTACCTGGATTCTTGTATTCATCTCCATAAAATAGAACTTCTTATCCTTATCTAAAAGAAATTCTACAGTACCCACAGAAAAATACCCTGCACTGCGAGCTAAATCTACAGCGACCTTCCCAACTTTCGCTCGAATCTCTGGAGACAAAATAGGACTTGGAGTTTCTTCAATAAGTTTTTGCCGACGTCTCTGTACAGTACAGTCCCTCTCACCAAGATGTACATAATTTCCGTGTTTATCTCCAATGACCTGCACTTCCAAATGGCGGGGATTCTCTATAAACTTCTCAATATACACGTCGGGGTTATTAAAACCTGCTTCTGCCTCTGTTCTAGCAGCAGCAAATGCACGGTAAAACATGTCTTTTTCTTTAACAATACGAATCCCTCGACCTCCACCTCCAGCGACTGCTTTAATCACTATAGGGAATCCTATTTGCTCTGCAATTTTAAAGCCTTCGCTTTCGCTTTGAACAATACCCTCAGATCCAGGAATTACGGGACACTTAATCTTCTTTGCAAGAAGCTTTGCAGCAACTTTATCTCCCATAGTGGCAATAGATTCTGCGCTTGGACCAATAAATGTTAACCCACAACTTTCGCATATAGAAGCAAAACTGGAGTTCTCACTTAAAAAACCGTAGCCAGGATGGACAGCATCGGCTCCTGTAATCTCACAAGCCGCCAAAATATTGGAGATTTTTAAATAAGATTTTGCTGCTTGGGGTTCACCAATGCAAATCGCCTCATCTGCAAGCAACACATGAAGAGCTTCTTGATCAGCTAAAGAATAAACCGCAACAGTAGATAGCCCTAAATCATGACATGCCCGTATAATACGAACTGCGATTTCTCCTCTATTAGCAATCAAGACTTTCTTCATGTCTACTCAGCCTTCACAATACGAAACAACTTAGATCCAAATTGGACAGGATCACCATTAGTAAGCAAAACTTCAACGATACGTCCACTCATGCCAGCCTTGACTTCGTTCATAACTTTCATGGCTTCAACAATGCATACTATAGTATCTTCAGAAATAATATCTCCAGGTTTGACAAAAGGTTGTGCATCTGGAGCCGGAGCACTATAAAATGTTCCCACAAGAGGAGAGCTAATAAAATCTCCAGCTTGCGCATCTCCTAACTCAGAAACCTTATCTGAGGAAAAATCCTTAGCAACATCTCGAGGATCTGTAGGGATGGGGCGCTCCTGAGAAAAACCAGCAAATAGTCGACTATCGTAGAAAACAGGCTCCTGATTTTTTTCTCCTGTATCCCTTTCCAACTCAAGCTCGATCCCTTCGCGTTTTATAACAAAACGCTTCATACCGTTACGCCCCATAGCGATCATGAGCTTTTCTATTTGTTTTAAATCCATGTTTGTCTTCTTTGCTCAAGGTTAGACACGCTGAATATATTCACATGTCCGCGTATCAATTTTTATAACATCACCTATTTCTACAAAAGGTGGTACTAATACTTCTATACCTGTTTCAAGTAAGGCGGTTTTTGTTCCCCCCGATAGGGAAAGCGCATCTCCAGGAAAATCTGTTTTTGATACCATTAACTCAAGAAAATGTGGGAGTTCTACAGAAAACACGATATTATCATACACCATTGCAGATACTGTAATTCCTGCCTTCAAAAACAAAAAGTTTCCTTTCATAATTTCTTTAGAAAGATAGACCTTTTCATAGTTTCCTAAATCTAAGAAAAGATAACTATCCTCCTCGGGATAAAGATATTCTAAGATCCGAGATTCAAAGTGGGCCTCCTTAACCTCTTGATTTGCCTTAAAGTTCCTTTCAATAACAACATCAGAATTTGAAGCCTTTAAGGAAGCTTTTATAAAAGACTCTCCTTTAGGTCCTGGAACCTTAGTCACAGAAAGAACCTTATAGAGACCGTCTTTTGTAGAAATAAACATTCCTACGGATAGTTGGCTGCTTAATACCATAATTTAACTTTCTCCTCGAATTAGAGAAATTTTACTTCCCAGAGTTTCCGTTGTTTGTGAATCAAACAAATAAGATGCGGCGACTAAAATATCTACTCCAGCTTCGCGACAGAGCTTTGCAGAGCGAGGATCTATGCCCCCATCCACTTCTACCAAACATTCTTTTAATCCTAGCCGTTCTATAACATGCCGAGTAAAGGCAATCTTTTCTGTCGTTTCCTCGATAAACCCTTGTCCACAAAAGCCTGGAGAAACTGACATCAATAATACAACATCGCAATAAGGTAAAAAAGAAGGAATAAATTCCATAGAAGTTTCGGGAGAAAAAGCAAGCCCTGCCTGAACTCCACATTTTTTTATATAAGACAAAAGCTCCTTAATATTCTCAGAAGCTTCAAAATGAACGATGATCCGATCAGCTCCTGCCCTTACAAAATCTTCTATAAAATCAAAGGGATTATACACCATTGCATGGACTTCAAGAAACAAATCCGTAGATCTATTAATTGCTGCAATTATCCCAGGGCCAAAAGTAATATTCGGGACAAAATGTCCATCCATAACGTCAATGTGAATAAGGTCTGCTCCAGCCTCCTCGACCCTTTTTACCTCTTTCCCTAAACAAGAAAGATCTGCGCCCATAATTGATGGAGCGACCTCTATCCGGCCTCGAACTTTTGCCTCAGATTGCTTCAATTTGACCTACTTTTTATTTTAATCAAGGCGTTAGGTGAAACCACAAGCCCTTGTTTCTCAAGTATACGCTTTTAACATAGCCTTAGAAACAGGATATCTACAAGAAAAACTTGTGCTTCCTATATCTAATCGCTTTTCCCGCTTAAAATAAGCTAACGCTACATTTAAGTAATATCTCTCTTACCTATCGTAATACCAAACCACTTTATCACACAAAGCAGAAGAACTCTTTGTCTCCAAAGAGCTTGCTTTTTTTTCATGACCAAAGCAGTATATCAAACTTTTAATTTTATAAATGAGAAACGACCATGACAGTGAATCCCCTACGAACTCAAGCATCTAGTATTCTTACTGCACCTGTAAAAGCCACTCCGCTACCTGATTCAAGAAAACTTTCTATAGTTCAAATTGTCTTGACAGCTGTCAAAATTTTAGCTGCTACCGCACTTTTTGTTATTAGCTGCTTCGGAATCTTTGGATGTCTGCTAAGCATTCCTTTAGGTATAGGTGGTGCTATTGGCTTAACTTGCGCTGCTCTAGCCTGCTTTGTTATTGTTTTAATGTCTCTTTGGGCAAGCCCTAGTGCTAAGGAAAAAGCTTACCAAAAACAAATAGATATCTTTGCTGCAGAAAACGAAAGGCTTAAAAGCAATTTAAGTGATCTTGAAAAGGCACTTTCCTCTCTAGGCGAGGTAAGCGTTGACTTAGATGCTCATGTAAAATCTTCTGAAGATCTTGTTACACAGTGCAAACACATTTTATCAGAATTTAATACATTAAAACTGGAGATGCAAGAACAGTTGCGTCCTGCAGCATCTTTAATCGGTTCCTTAAGTAAGTTATTATCCCAAGAAGATATTGCCAAGCTCACAGATGAGCTTCAAGACCTAAAGAATAAAGTCCTCCAAACTCAAGCAAATGTAATATTAGCTAATGACCTTCTACAGCAAACTCAGGGACAAGTACAACAGCAACAACAATTATTAAACCAACTTCAAGAACAAGTTCAAGCTCTTGAACACCAGAAACAACAATTGCAACAAGTAGTATCCCAACTTCAACAAGCAGCACAACAAGCTGGCGAAGCTCAGAACAACTTAATTGCAGGATTAGGAGCAGCTATACAACAAGCAGCGGCTCCAGCGGCTCCAGCGGCTCCAGCGGCTCCAGCGGCTCCAGCGGCTCCAGCGGCTCCAGCGGCTCCAGCGGCTCCAGCGGCTCCAGCGGCTCCAGCGGCTCCAGCTCCAGAAAACAATGATAACAATAATGATGACAATGCAGCTTCTTAAAAAAGAAGTTATCAGGTCTTTTTTTGCAATAGGCGAGAGAGTTTTTTCTCGCCTTTTTTATTTCCTCTTCCCTTTAAGTTTTAGTACAAAGATAAACCTTCTCTCCTTATGATCTTCATTTTTAGTTTTTTCTATGAAACAGCGCTTCAAAAAACATAAAGAGCCATCTCACACAAAGGATGTTTCAACTTCCTGGGACCCTATTGCTAGCGATTACCATAAGATCGTTCAGACAAAAGGGCACTATTACCATAGAGAGGTCATCCTTCCTAAACTTCTTCCTTTGCTTTCTTTAAATACAAACTCCTCTGTTCTTGATATTGGCTGTGGGCAGGGGATCCTTGAAAGAGCCCTCCCTGCAACCTGCGCATATTTAGGAGTCGACATTTCCCCAAAACTCATTGCTATAGCAAAAAACATCTGCAGCACCAAATCTCATCGATTTCTTGTGCATGATGCTCACCAACCCTTACACTCTCAAGAAAAGTTCTCACATGCAGCAGCAATTCTATCACTACAAAATATGGAATCCCCTGATAAGGTCATAGGAAACGTAGCTAAACAACTTCACTCCCAAGGAAAATTCTTTATTGTACTGAACCACCCATGCTTCCGTATTCCCAGAGCTTCTTCTTGGCACTTCATAGAAGAAAAAAAACTTATGGCTCGGCATATCGAAAGATACCTTTCCCCCATGAAAATCCCCATCGTTACACATCCTGGAAAAAAACACTCTACTTCAACATTATCATTTCACTTTCCCTTAAGTTTCTGGACCCAAGCCCTATCCTCTCATGGCTTTGCTATCCATAACATCGAAGAGTGGATCTCCCCAAAAGCTTCCACAGGGAAACGAGCAAAATCTGAAAACCTCTGCCGTAAAGAGTTTCCATTATTTCTTATGATTTCAAGCGTTAAAACCAATTAAAAATTAGTTTTAACTTTTTTAGTAAAAAAACGCATTTTTTTATAAGATAAATAAAAAATGCGTCCCAATTTCTTTATGTTTCTAAAATTTTTTAATAAAAAACGAACTAAGAAATCACTGCTCTATAAACTCTTAAACTCTACAATTCTTAGAACTCCCGTTGTAGCTTTTAAAATCCTATGGCGCAATGAATCAACGAAGGAGGCCTGCACGTTAAGTTATTATGGATTACTTTCTTGCATTCCTATTTTGGTGTTTTTCCTTCGTCTATCTCAATACCTTTTTTCAAACATTCAATGGCAAGAGTGGTTGGTACTTAAATTTCCAGATTATAAAGAGCCAATCCATGCTATTGTAGAAGCAGCAAGAAACTCCTCAGGAAGCAACATAGGTCTTGTTCTTGTTGGTAGCTTTTTTGTTTTCTGTTGGGCAGGAATTTTAATGCTTCTCTCTTTAGAGGATGGGCTCAATAAGATCTTTAGGACAGGATGGACCCCTGTTTCCAGACAAAGATTAATCGCCTATCTGATTATTATCCTTATCAGTCCGATGATTTTTATTATCCTTTGTGGTGCTTGGGTATACATCACACAAATTATGCCTCTGCAATACCCACTTTTATTTAAAATAAATTCCTCTATAACAGCAATCTACCTATTCTCAAGACTTGTCCCCTATGTCATTCTCTACCTTACACTATTTTGCCTGTTTTCTTTTCTTCCTCGAGTTTTTGTCGATAAGCCCTCTGCTCTCATTTCTTCGTTAATTGTTGGAAGCATCTGGATCGTATTCCAAAAGGCATTTTTCTGCCTTCAGGCACTTCTTTTTAACTATAGCTTCACCTACGGTGCTCTGGTTGCTCTTCCTTCAGTTCTTCTTCTTCTTTACTCTTATGCTACGATCTATCTATTCGGAGGTGCTTTAACCTTTGTTATCCAAAATCGCGGGTGTGTATTTCTTATCTTTAACTATAAACCTCTTCCAGACTGTTATCTAAAGCTCACAACAATAACGTATATCCTTGCCTTTGTCACAAAGTGCTTTAATGAAGCTCTTCCTGCACCCACAGCTAAAGATCTTTCTAAAAACTCAAATCTCCCTATTGGGGAGATCTCCCAATGCTTAGATATCTTAGAAAACGAAGGTCTGATTCTCTCTTTAAACAAAATTTACCAACCTGCCCACAATCTGGAAAAGCTTACCATCAAAGATATTATACAAAAGCTCATGCATGCGGACTCTATAGAACTTCTTTCTATGAATAACACGATACACCTGATACAAACGAAATTGCGCAAACTATTAAAGGAAAGCGGCCTAAGCAACAGTAACCTTACCTTATCGGAGATTGCTAAGCAGCTAAGATGAAACAAAACCTTTTCCACAAGATCTTACGCATTTTAGGCTTTGGGCTTCCTTTGGTTTTTCTTGGGTATCTCCCTAAGATACTCTCTGAAGACTCTGGAAAATACCTTCTTCTTTCCATTATCCGTAAGGAAACTCACTGCTTATGTGAAATCGATAAGCTACAGCTATCCTGGCTAGGTCCACAAAAAGCAGAAAAAATCAAAATTTTCGGAAAAGGAGACTCTGCAGTCTTTTCTGCAGAATCCCTACAGATTGATGGCTCTCTAATTCGCCTTCTTCTTTATAGGAAACCTAAGGGGCTTAAACTTCTAGGCTGGCACCTACAACTCGATGAATCTAAATTTATAGATCACCCCTCCCTAAGCAGCTTAGATCCTGGAGCACTTCTATTTTATCTTAAACAAAGCAAGATCCTTTCAGAGCATGGTTCAATCTCTATGAAAACTGTTTCAGGATCCTCACTCTCTGTCTCGGGCTTCTATCTTGAGAAAACCCCAGAAAAATTTATTATGAAAAGCATGATAAATGAAGGGGATCTCACAGGAAAAGTCCGTATTGAAAGCATCCTCTCTCCAAAACTACAATTTTCTGCAGAGCTCTCTTCTGTACCTTTCTCCTTTTTCAGACTCTTTATCTCTTCTCCCTTTTGGGATCACCTGCTCTCCCAAGAAGAGATTTTGCATCTCTCCGCAACCGCAACCTACAACGATGAGGGGAAAATCCTGATGGTAGCCTTAGGCCAGGGAGAACAAATTCAAGCTAAGCTACAAGGACATATCCATAATCAAACGTTTTATGTTACCGAAGGTAGCCCTTCCTTTATAGAATTCCAACCTAAAATTACTTCTGCTCTCTTTTCTACCCTTACCTCTATGAAAGCCTCTAGCCAATACCTTCATGTGCATATCTCAAAAGCACAAATCCCCTTATATATTCTTAATTGGCCACAGTTTGAATTCTCCTGTGAAGCCAACCTTCCTGAACTCTCCCTCTCCCCTGAAGATCCTAACCTCTCTACGCAACTAAAAAATACTCACATTCTCATTAAGAAGCTGCGTTCCACTACAGATATCCGCTACTCCTCATCTACACTTCTCGGAGGAGCTTCTCCCTCCCACCTCAATGGAACCATCCTGATCGATCATGCAAAACACCGTACAGAATTCCGCCTACAGCAGGCGATGTTTCCCCATACCTATCTACGAGCATTATTCCCCAAGCCATTTTTCATTAACCCTGCCTTAGAATCTTCAAACTACTCCCTAGAGATCAAAGGGGTCTATAAGAACTCCCTACTACAAGCCCAAGCCTACCTAGACAACCCTTCGTTAAAACTCTCTTGCTCTGCAAAAGGATGTCCGAAAGCTCTGCAATTTAAAGGCAAGGGGTCCTATGAGCTTATAGATAAATGGAAAAACTCCCAACCTCTCGAGTTTTCCTCTGTAGATCTGTCTTTTTCAGGAAAAGCTCAATTCTCTCAAAACCACATATTCTTTCCAAAATTTTCTGCGAAACTTTCTGCTGAGGGAAACGATATCTTCCTTCATGCAAAATTCGGCAATCCTAACGAACCCATCACTCCAGAAACCACTTCTGTCATTCTCCACGGTAAGCTAACCTCCCTACCCCTAAGTATGCTCTCTCCCAAGTTCTCCCAGCTTCAACTCAATAAAGCAAGTTTCTCCTTCCATACGGATGGAGCCAAATCCATAACGAAAGGCAACCTCCAAGCTCTTATTACAACCTCTAATGATCCCGCGCTCTCTCCAGTTAGAATCTCTATTCAAGACCTTCTCTTTATCCCTCCAGATGAACAATCTACAGATTTCAAAGACCTCAAAATCCAAGGTCACGGAGAAATCACCTCCCTTCCTTTGGATATCCTGTCCGAGCTCTACGGAAAAGAAACTAAGATTTCTACCTATTTCGGGCCCACGGGAGATCTAATCTTCTCTGGAAGCTACAACCCCAAAGATGACAAAGAGCGCATGACGCTCCTTTCAAAATTTACTTCAGAAGCGTTATCTGGAGAGTTTAAGCTCTTTATGGATGCTTCTATGGACCTATCTACAGAGTCCCAAGGGAAGCTGCAATGGGAAGTCTCCCCCTCTCGCTATCTAAGTTTTTTTGAAAATGCTTCTTCTATACCAACATGTCTCCTTCATCGAACTGCAACCCTGCGCCTCGATATTGCCAAACTTTCCTGCGCAAAAAACCATTCAGGGCTCTCCTGTCTTACTATGCTAGGGTCTGGACAGCTTGAGGGGATCCTTACAGCACAACCTCTAATCTTTTATGACTCCGTCTCTAAAGAAACCTTTATCGTGGATAATTTTACTGGAGCAATCTATGCCAACAACATTGATGAGAATCTGCAATACGACATTCAAGGAAGCTGCCTGGCTCCTGGGAACTCCCAAAAAATCCCTGTAGAGTTCTTTCTAAAAGGCCATGTTAATGGTCTCCTTACCCCCACAGAAAGAGAGTTTTCACAAACTACAGAGTGGAAATCCATTCCTTCATCCTTTATTACGGGAATTGTCCCCATATCTCCTGCAGTAAAAGCAAAGATTTCTTCTCTTGCAGGCCCAAGAATTAACATCTCCATAAACAACAACTTCATCAAAGGTGAGGGACCAATAAATATCCACGTGGATTCGGAAAATCTCCAAGCCAATATCCCCTTAGTTCTAACAAACCATGCGATCTTATTAAGGGAAAACCTCACGGCCCACCTCGAAATTAACGAAGATGTCAACAAAGCCTTCCTTCAAGAGTTTAACCCCTTAATTTCTGGAAACGCCTATTCCCAACACCCAGTAAAACTAGAAGTCGATAAACAAAACTTTTATCTTCCTATTCGTCCCTACTCTTTTGAAAAGTTTCATGTCCAATCAGCAACTTTAGATATCGGGAAGATCTCCATTGCTAATACTAAAACTATGCATGCTCTCTTTCAATTTCTAGACATTGAAGAGCAAAAACACTTCGTAGAAAGCTGGTTCACTCCTATCTTCTTCTCAGTACAAAAAGGAGCTATTGTTTGCTCCCGCTTCGATGCTCTAGTAGATAACAGAATCCGTCTCGCCCTATGGGGAAAAACTGACATTGCCAACGATAAAATCTCTATGACTCTAGGAATCGACCCCGAGGTGATCAAAAAATATTTTCATAATACTAAACTAAAAACCAAAGACTTTTTCCTCATTAAAATCCATGGTTCCATCTCCTCCCCTGAGGTTGACTGGTCCTCAGCATATGCAAGAATCGCCCTACTTAAAAATAACAATCTTAGCTCTCCTCTTAGTAACCTTGCTGATAAACTCTTCTCCTCCTTAGGAAACCCCACTCCCCCACAAACTACGTCTCCTCTTCCCTGGGAAACCCCCTCCCAACAACAAAAATAATAAATTAATTTAGAAATAATCTATGTTAATTAATTTAATTTCATTAATTTGAAATTAATATTACATAGAGGAAAAAGTTAATTTATGAATAAACAAAAAGCTATAATACAAGAAAGAACTCAGGAAACACTTTCATTAAAAATCCTGGAAACTCTAAAGCTTATAAACATCCTAGCTAAGATTTCCCTAGGAACAAAAAGTGATTCTTCTGTACAGCTGCCAGAGCACTTGGATAAGGCTCTTCAAAGCAAGCTTCTTAACTTAGAAGCTGATTTAGAAACTTTTAAGCACTCCATAACTGAAGAGCTCACAAGCTTAAAATCTCTGATAGAACAAAGCATCACCTTTTCTTTAAGATCCCAAGATCAAGTGCTACGCTCAGTACTCGCAGAGATCTACAAGAAGTTTCCTATGATTCATGAAGGGACGATCTTAAAGGATCTCGATATGGGAAACAAAGCTATCCTAAACTTAACCACTCCTGAAACTCTCACCATCTCTTGTGCTGCCTCAACATATTATGTAAAAGAAAAACTCCAACCTCTAGAAAAAAAGCTCCAAGAAATTGAAAACAAAATTCCCCAAAAAGATACCTTGGGAAAAACTTTAGAGTTCTCTCCTCTGGGAGATGTAAACCTTAATGGACACAGACTCTCAGGACTAGCATTTCCTGAAGCAGACTCCGATGCCATCTCTAGAGAGTATCTCGAACAATACCTTCAAGACTTAGATCTTCAGCTTCCTAAAAAAGACTTCCGTCCCAAAACTCTCTCTAGAAAAACCAATCTCCTCTACACATTAGGGATCAATTCAAAACTGAAAAACTCTCTACCTGTAGATCTTCTGTTACAAGGGCTTGTAGGCTTCGTGTGGCATGCAGAAACCTCTTCCCACCAGGGTTATTTTCCCTTTGACTCTATAAAACATAAGCAAACTCAAGAAGAAATGCTCAACTTTGTTCTGTCCCCTAGAGAACTTCTTGGTGCCCATCCGGGAACATACACCTGGGCCTTTACACTTCAGGCTTTAATCCCTTCATTTTTGAACCTTTCCCATCCGAAAATTCATATCTGTGCGAAATATCAAAATTCTCCCTGGGCTTCTCTGCAAGAAGAGCTTTCTTCTAAACATACTCAAGCAATAGATCTACATGTTAAAGGGAAAAAATATTTTGGAGGACAAAGCTTCGATATCGTCGAGCTCTCTGCAGAAAACCCCCAACACTGTCAGAAGTTTCTCGTACCTCCAAACTGTCGAGGCTTCTCTCTAGAGATAAAAAATACTCTACAAGACCAAGAAAACCACCCTGTAGACCTCTATGTCTTGCATGCCACACACTCTTGCTACTGGGAGGCTTTTTAATGCAAAAGCCTAGCTGCCTCAAGGTATTGAAAAATCGGATGCTCTCTATGAAGAGCCCCTTCGCAGCTATCATAAGCTCCTAAAATCTTTCCTTGCTCTATTAAGTAAATACGATCTAAAGAGCTTTGCACAAAAGGAATATCATGCGTAGAGATTCCAATGGCGAGATCTTGGGCCTTCAACTCCTCCAAAAGGCTCTTAAATGCTGCCGTAGAAAAAGGATCCAAGGCAGAGGTTGGCTCATCAAAAAGTAAAGTTCGCTTCCCCATACACAATGAACGGACAATTGCGACACGCTGCTTCTGCCCTCCAGACAACTGAGAAGGATAACTATCCCCCAGATTCTCTATGCCTAAAGTGATTAACAATTCATAAGCACTATCCTTTGCCTCCTGAGGGGAGGCTTTTTTTACATGTACTTGTGGATGGACACAGTTTTCTAACACCGTCATGTGGGGGAAAAGCTCTGGCTGCTGAAAAACCAACGCAGGACTACTCTCCTTATCCATAAAGATCTTTCCCTCTGAAGGCTTTGCCAACCCCACAAGGGTACGTAAAAGTGTCGTTTTTCCAGAACCACTCTTTCCCACAAACAAAGTGATGTGCCCACACTCTAAGGAAAAAGAAACATTAGACAAAATCTCCTTTCCCTTTACCCTATAGGAAAGATTCTCTACCCTTACGCTCATACCTTCTTCTCCTCAAAAACCCTAGCAATATACGAAAACACTGTAGTCATCATTAAATACAAGGCAGCGCAAATACTATACATCTCCATGGGGTTCAATTCCCTAGAGACAATATCCTTAGATACCTTGGTTAGTTCCGGGATCCCTACTACCATCAAAATGCTGCTCTCCTTAATTAACGCAATAAACTCATTCATCAATGAAGGAAGAACATTCCTAAACACCTGAGGATACAAAATATAAAGAAACGTCTGATAAGGTCGATATCCTAAAACCTTCGCAGACTCCCACTGCCCTACAGAAATTGCATTAATCCCTCCACGGATGTTCTCCGCAAGATAAGCTGCAGAGTTTATGGTTAATGCCATAATTCCTGCCATTAACGGAGAAGGATCCAAACAAATCACAGAAGGAAGACCAAAATAAATAATCAAAATTTGGATAAATAACGGAGTCCCTCGGATCACAGTTACATAACTATTCCCTAGAATCCTAAAGATCCTACAAGAAGAATAACGCGATGTTCCAGTTCCAATAACTACCCCTAAAAAAGACCCACAAAGAATCGCAACACTACTAATCCCTAAAGTGTAAAGACATCCATGAAACAATAACTTTGCAGTTGCAGCGAAATTCTCCATAGAAACACCGCATATTTATTTACAAACAAGCATAATTATGCAGTTATGCACAACTAACTTGCAAGAAGTTTGCTAAAGTTTGTGCTAAATCGGGGAGGTTCTGGTCTTTAGCTGGAGCGATAAAAATTGTATCGTCTCCAGCTAATGTTCCTAAAATTTCTTTAGGAAACTGCTTATCTAAAATCCCTGCCACCCAAGATGCCGATCCCGGAGCAGTACGAATTACAATCATAAACAGATTATAACGCACAGAAGAAACAAGGAAACAAAGCTTAAACTCCTCAGAACTTTCTGGCAACACATAGCGACACCCCTCCTTCCCATGTACCTTAACCGCACGAATCTTCCTTAGCCATCTTGAAATAGACGACTGGGTCATGGGAATACCTAGCGAGATAAACTTCTCACAAAGTTCTTCCTGAGTCGAAGCCCCCTTTTGACTCAAAAATTCCTTCAACATATCTTCAATAGCAATTTTTTTTTTCATCTCTATCCTTTTTTAAGTTTTTCTTGCCCATATTCGAATTCCCCCTCTACTATGGTTTGGAATATGTAACTTCTCAAGTTTTTATGCTCACTTTAGGCTTAGAAAGCACATGTGATGAAACGGCTTGTGCTGTAGTTAATGATAAAAACCAGATTTGCTCAAACATTGTTGCTTCCCAAGAAATTCATGCTGCCTATGGGGGAGTAGTTCCGGAACTTGCCTCGCGTGCCCATCTACAAAATCTTCCCGTTGTTGTGGAAGCAGCTCTAAGGCAAGCTGAGCTTACCCTCAAAGATATCGACTTAATTGCAGTAACACATACACCGGGGCTCATCGGTTCCTTATCTGTTGGGGTGCATTTTGCTAAAGGGCTCTCTCAAGGCTCTGGCATTCCTCTCATTGGGGTGAACCACGTTGAGGCCCACCTATATGCAGCCTATATGACAGTGCAAGATGTGCACTTCCCTGCCCTAGGGCTTGTGGTTTCTGGAGCCCATACGGCCATGTTTTTCATGGACTCTCCAACATCCTATAAGCTCATTGGGAAAACTCGAGACGATGCTTTAGGAGAAACTTTTGATAAGGTTGGAAGATTCTTACAGCTTCCCTATCCTGGAGGAGCACGATTAGAAAAACTTGCCTTACAGGGAAATGCCTCGGCATATCCCTTTGCTCCATCTAAAGTTCCTGGTTATGACTTTTCCTTTAGTGGTTTAAAAACTGCAGTTCTCTATGCCATTAAAGGAAACAATAGCAACCACTGCACCCCCTTCCCAGAGCTTTCAGAAACAACAAAGGCAAATATCGCGGCTTCCTTTCAAAAAGCTGCCTGCGCAACTGTTGCACAAAAACTCTCCTCTGTTGTACAAGAATTTTCTTGCCAATCTATACTTGTTGGCGGGGGAGTAGCTAGCAATTTGTATTTTCAGGAAATGCTAAAAGCTGCCTGTGATACACCGGTATACGTTCCCTCTGCGAATCTCTGTTCCGATAACGCAGCGATGGTTGCAGGTTTGGGAGGACGATGCTTTCAAAATCATGTAAACACTCCATGTATTTCTCCATGTGCAAGATCCCATTGGGAATCCGTTTGGGAGTCCTCCTGCTCTCTCCCTTAACTTTTCTAAGCTGCCAACATAAAGAGCCTCCACAAAATCACATTTCCCTGGGCATGAAAAGCGATCCCAGCTCTTTAGATCCTAGGGAGGTGCGCCTTCTCGCAGAGATCAATCTCATCAAGCAAATGTATGAGGGGTTAGTTCAAGAAAACCCCAAGACAAAAGAGATCGAACCTGCCTTGGCAGAAAGTTACACTATTTCTGAGGATAAAACTACATATACTTTTCACTTGCGTAAAGCAAACTGGAGTGATGGCTCAGCAATCACAGCTCAAGATTTTGTAGACTCTTGGAAACAGGTTGTCTCTCAGGAAGTCACGGGAATCTATGCCTTCGCTCTCTTTCCATTAAAAAATGCCAAGAACATACACGAAGGCTCCCTACCTATAAGTCAATTAGGTTGCCGTGCTATAGATTCTACTACTTTAGAAGTCGTTCTGGAAAAACCTACAGCGCATTTCTTAAAGCTGCTTTCCTTGCCGATATTTTTCCCTGTACACAAGAAGCAAAGAAGCTCTTCACCTTCTGCCCTTCCCATAACAAGTAGCGCCTTTTATCCCGAGCAAATTAAACACCACCAATGGCTAACACTAAAGAAAAACCCTCACTACTATAATCATCATCATGTTCAGACACAAACTATCACCATACACTTTATCCCCGATGCCAACACTGCCTCCCTGCTGTTCAATCAAGGCAAGCTTGATTGGCAAGGCCCCCCCTGGGGAGATCGGATTCCCCTAGAGGCACAGCCAAAGCTGAAAGAACAAGGATATCTGCAAACATTTGATGTCGACGCAACCCACTGGCTAATCTTTAATCTTCAAAAGTTTCCCCTAAACCATCATAAGTTAAGAAAAGCCCTTGCCCTCGCTATTGATAAAGACGCCATCGTAGCCTCGTTATTTTTAAACTCTGTAAAACCTGCCCAGCATCTTCTTCCAACACATATTCACTCCTATCCCGAGGAAAACAGCCAAGAAGCGGCACAAAAAAAAAGACTCGCTAAACACCTCTTCAAAGAAGCACTTCAAGAACTCAACATCTCAAAAGACACCCTACAAACACTAAACTTAACTTACTCCTTAGGTGGCGCCACAAACCTTCTTCTTGCTCAAATGATACGCAACCAATGGAAAGAAACCCTAGGGTTTACCCTCCCTCTAGAAGGGAAAGAGTTTGCTCTGTTGCAAAAAGATTTTTCTACAAAAAACTTCTCACTCTCTTTAGGGAACTGGTACGCAGACTTCTCCGATCCCATGGCATTTCTTTCTATCTTTGCCTATCCTTCAGGGATTTCCCCCTACGCAATCAACCATACACAGTTTTTAGAATGTCTTCTCTCTATAGAAGGCGAACATGACCCTAAACTTCGAGAAGCCTTCGTTTCCCAAGCGACCTCCTATTTAGAAAATCTCAATATCCTTGAACCTATCTATCACGACTCTTGCCTCTTTGCTCTCAATAAAAACTTTCATAATCTCCAGCTCTCTTCCACAGGAGCGATCGATATGCGTTATGTAAGGGAACCCTAGCTGTAGACTTTTCTTAGACTTGAAAAAAACCTCTCGCTTAAGTAACACTATACCCCGAACACAATAATTCACTAGAGGTCTCCTTTCAAAACATCCTGTTTCTTTATTAAACATAGTTTCTGTCTCTCTCCTTTAAAAGCTATGTCATCTGTGCTTCTTAAAAAATTTCGTTATTGCTGCTTTTGTCTTCCCATTTTGTTTCTTCTATCCGGGTGCACATCTACACCTACAGCTTCTGGAACATTTGCTGTCAATATGAAGTATTGCCCACAATCCTTAGATCCAAGGCAGACTCGGCTATTTGCGGATCAAACTCTAGCTCGACATTTATATGAAGGATTGATGCAGGAGAATTCTCGTACGGGAGAAATAGAATTAGCATTAGCAAAAAGCTATACTATCTCTGAGGATAAAATTACCTATACCTTTCATCTTAAAGATGCCTTTTGGAGTAATGGAGATCCCGTAACCTCCCTAGATTTCCTAGAATCTTGGGATCAAGTTGTCAGACACAAAGTTGTATCCATTTACAATACTAACCTACAACCTATCAAAAATGCCCGGCAAATCTTAGCCAACCACAATTCTCCCCTCGCTTTAGGAGTAGAAGCTCCTGATCCTAAAACTCTAGTGGTAACGCTGGAAGAACCTTGTTCGCACTTTTTGCGTTTACTCTCCTTACCTATCTACTTTCCTGCTCACAAAACCCTAAGAGAAAACCCTCTCTCTAAAGACCTCCAAGTTACCTGCGGAGCATTCTATCCTAAAGAACAATACGGACAACAATGGCTACGGCTTTCTAAAAATCCTCAATATTATGAAAAAGACCGTGTCCGCCTTAAGGAAATTCTTGTCTATTTTGTTGCAGATCCTCGCACAGCGGCACTTCTCTTTAATCAAAATAAAATTAACTGGCAAGGACCTCCTTGGGGGGAACCTATCCCTTCAGAAATCTCCTCATCCCTTTCACTTCAAGGAAAACTGCTCAGCATGGCAGGGCACTCAACAACCTGGCTCCTCTTCAATACAGAAAGACCTATATTGAGCCATCCAAAAATCCGTAAAGCTCTGGCGCTAGCCATCAACAAAGATGATCTTGTGCATGTGATCTTCCAAGGACTTGCGGAACCTACGAATCATATCCTCAAACAAAAGTACTATCCTAAGCCCTATCCTCTTCCTTCAAGTCAAACTATCCGAACAGAAGAAGCTCGAAAGTTATTTGAAGAAGCTATGCAAGAAATGAACATCTCTAGAGAAGATTTAGAAAAAGAAGAAATTGCATTCTCTACGCTATCTTTTTCTTATGAGAAAATTGCCCAGCTTCTAAGGGAGCAGTGGAAAGAGGCTCTAGGGATTACCCTACCTTTGGCAAGAAAAGAATTTTCCTTACTACAGCAAGATCTCTATACAAAGCAATACTCTATGGTAATCACACAATGGCTAGACCACTTCTTGGACCCTATGGCAACGCTATCTGCATTCCTTTACCCTCAAGGGGTAATCCCCTACAGTATAAATGATCCCCTATTACAATCGCTATGTTCAGCCCTAAGTCAGGAGCACGACCCTGAATTAAGAGATAACCTGATTGTCAAAGCCACGGAGTATTTAGAAACTCAACATGTTCTTGAGCCCCTATTCCATCCATATCTGAGATTTGCTTTGAATAAAAATCTCAAAAACATTAACCTCCCTGGGAGGCGTGCTGCTGATCTCCGATTTGTAGAGGATTTAGGAAAGAGCTAATACTCTTTCTCTAGTTAAAAAACCCTATAAAATAGAATCACACTACGCTATGCTGTACCTTTTTTTGATAGCTCTGGCATCTTCCTTTCTTTCCAGCTGTAGTTGTACGCAAACAAGCTCTCCAGATCCTTATTCTTTAAATATTGCAATCTATGATGAACCTACGACTCTCTCTCCAGAACAGGCAAAAAGGTCCCTAGAGCTCTCTATAGCTAAGCTTCTCTTTGAAGGCCTCACTCGCGAAAACCATAACAAAGAAGAGCTCTTTGAACTTGCCTTAGCAGACAGCTATATCTCAGAAGAAGAGGAGAAAAGGCATATCTTTCATTTAAAAGAAGCCCTATGGAGCGATGGGTCCCCCCTCTTAGCACATGATGTAGTAAAAGCCTGGGAACACGCACAAATCCACTCCCCACATCAAGAGATTTTCCAAGGACTCTCTTTCTTTGCTCCCGCTCCAACAACAGTCATTGTGATCTCAGATGTCCCCTATCCAGATCTTCCTAAACTCCTGGCCTTTCCTGCATTTGCTATTTACCAACCACAATATCCTCACATCTATAGTGGGCCCTTTATTCTTGAAAAACATGTCCCTGGACAAAGCTTTTCCTTTAAGAAAAACCCTTACTACTATGATGTGGATATTGTTCCTATGGAAAAGATCCAGCTTATTGTCCTTCCCGATATCTATACAGCAAGGCACCTTATGAGCCGGGAGAAAATCCATTGGTTAGGGCAGCCCTGGCATCAGGGGATTCCCAAAGAACTGCAAACTCATCCGAAAATTCTGTATCACAACTACCCCGTGGAAGGAACATTTTGGCTCTCGTTAAACATAAACTCTCCGCAGCTCTCTAACCCCATGAACCGCTATCGACTCGCAGCAGCAATCAATAAAGAAGCCCTCATCAAAGATGCGCTAGAAGGTAGCCAGCAACCAGCCTATACGATTTCAAAGCATAGCGAAACTTCCCTCCCCTCTCTTCCTTCCTTCTGCTTGAGCCTAGCTCAAGAAACACTCACCCTGACCTACCCTATAAATATCTTACGTTGCCAGCGCATAGCTGAGGTTCTTAGAGAGCAGCTTCGCGCTTCAGGAATCTACCTAAACTTAAACGGACTAGAATACCATTGCTTCCTAAACAAAAGAAATCTTAAAGACTACACACTAGCAACACAAACAAAAGTCGCCTACTATCCCAAAGCAACGCTACTTCCTAACGAAGCTCAGAAACTCCAAAATCTTGAAATTATTCCGCTATACCACCTAAACTACGACTTTCTTTCCTTAAATCCGATAAAGAATATCCTCTTCAACGCCTCAGGAGCAGTAGATCTGAAATACGCCTCTATAGAAGAGCTCGTCCAATAGACTAAGTAAAGTTTTTCTTCACTATGCAAAATGACTTTTTTCGTTGAAGCGAGGTAATCTCCTCGATATACTAGGAAAAGCTTTGAGGGTTTTCTTATAACACTGTTATTACAACAAATATTTAAAAATTAGAATAGTCTTAGAAACAGCTCTCTTTTCATAAACAGATGAAAAGAGAAACAACTAGAGATTCACCAAACATACGCACAAAAAAATCAAACCAACCCTGTCAAATGCACTACAGAACACTAGAAAACACGAGAACCCCTCCCATAAGAAAGTTCTTAACCACACTTTGTACCCTTATAGCTCTATGTGCATTTTCTAGCTGCTCTCAACCTCAACAAAAACTTAAAAACTCCCTAACTATAGCGATGAGCTACGACCCTATATCTTTAGATCCCCGTAGCGTATATCTTGCTAAGGACATCTCCATCATAAAAGCCCTTTATGAAGGGCTCACTAGAGAAACCCCAGAAGGCGCTCAACTTGCTCTAGCACAATCCTTTACCTTATCTGAAGATAAAACAACCTACACTTTCACTCTAAAACCTTCAAAATGGAGTGATGGCTCTCCATTAACAGCCTACGACTTCGAAGAATCTCTAAAGCAACTCTATACACATACGACGCTACCCTCAGCACATACCCTAATAACCACCATAAAAAACTCTGAAAAAATCCTAGAAAACACCCTGCCTCTAGATAGCTTAGGGATCCGCGCGAAAGATCCCTATACCCTAGAGATCTCCCTAGAAAAACCTCTTTCTTACTTTTTAGAAATCCTTGCACACCCCATCTTCTATCCTGTTCATAAATCACTAAGAGAATCCTATACCCACAACCAAAAACATCTAAAACATATCTCCAATGGTCCCTTCACACTAAGCAACTATGTCCCACAACAAGGTCTCTCCCTAAAGAAAAATCCCCACTATCACGAAAGCTTCTCTGTACATTTAGATGCTTTAGAATTTAAAGTCGTCACGGATTCCCGAACCGCTCTAAAGCTTCTGCAAAACCATGCGGTAGATCTCATTGGTGCCCCTTGGAGCTCCGCACTAGTGAAGGAAGCTCAAAATGCCCTCCCAAAAGACAAGGTGTTTTCCTATCCAGTCTTCGGAACTACCATGTTGATCTATAACTTTGAAAAACCTCAACTGCAAAGCAAAGCCCTCAGAAAAGCTCTTGCTTATGCCATCAATAAGGATGCCATATTACAGTTTGTAAATCTTGGGAAGCCTGCGTATTCCCTAGTCCCTCCCGGGCTATCCCAACTCAAACCTCCCCAAGAGCTCTCTATAGAAGAACGCCAAGAAAAAGCTCGACAATATTTTCAAGAGGCAAAAAAAGAACTCTCAGAACAACAACTCGCGCAACTCACACTACTCTACCCTACAGAAGCGAATAACTTATCTACCATTGCACAAAATATCCAACAACAACTCAAACAAGTCCTAGGATTGCAAATCTCTATTCAAGGCAGCGAATACCACTGCTTCCTAGAACAAAGAAAACGTGGAGAGTTCTTCATTGCCACAGGAGGATGGGTTGCTGAGTACGCTAATCCTATGACCTTCTTGACAATCCTTGGGGATCCTCACGACTTAACAAAATGGAAAAACTCCAACTACGAAGCTCTCATAAAATCTCATCAAGAACTCGATATTTCCCAAAGCACCTATCTTGCAGAAGTCTTTGTCAATCAAGAACTCCCCGTTGTTCCCCTCTACCATTCAGACCTGATCTACGCAACAAACCTTAACCTAAAGAATATTTTTCATTCTCCACTTGGCTATGTAGACTTCAAAAATACGGAAATTGTTAAAAAAAAATCTGCAAGCCAAACTTAAGAGCAAAATAACAATTCTCCTTCTTTAAGAAGCGTTTTTGTATTGAATCTGAGAAAAAACCAAAATATAATGCTAAAAAGTTTAGAGAGCTTTCTCATCCAAGCTCCATATACCGGGATCCTCATGTTTTCACATATCAAAAAGCGTTTTCTGTTTAATCTTCTTTCCCTGTGGATTGTGTTAACACTAACGTTTCTAGTCATGAAAACAATTCCTGGGGATCCCTTTAATGAAGAAGGCTGTAATGTTATCTCGGAAAAATCCCTGAACATATTAAAAGCCCATTACGGCCTAGACAAACCTCTATATAAACAATACAGCCTCTATTTCTACTCCCTAGTTAAAGGAAATTTTGGAAATTCCCTTGTCTATAGAGATCGCTCTGTCATAAACATTATCACCACAGCATTTCCAGCATCTGCAATTTTAGGGCTGCAAAGTCTGGTCCTCTCCATCTGCGGAGGAATCCTATTAGGAACTCTCGCAGCACTAAAAAGAAAAAAATACAGACACTATATCCTAGGAACCTCCATATTACAGATTTCTACCCCTGCCTTTGTTTTTGCCACCCTCGTACAATACATCTTTGCCGTAAAACTCCCCCTTTTTCCCGTCGCTTGTTGGGGAAGTTTCTCCCACACCATCCTCCCCACACTTGCGCTTGCGGTCTCCCCTATGGCCTTCATTACCCAACTGACCTACTCCTCAGTCTCTTCAGCACTAAATAAAGACTACGTCCTTTTCGCTTACGCTAAGGGACTCCCTCCCTTAAAAGTCATTCTCAAGCACGTCCTCCCCTACGCACTATTTCCCACCATCTCCTACTCATCATTTTTGATTACTACAGTAATGACGGGAACCTTCGCCATAGAAAATATCTTCTGCATCCCAGGTCTAGGGAAGTGGTTCATCTGTAGCATAAAACAACGTGACTACCCTGTAATCTTGGGACTAGCAGCATTTTATGGGACTTTTTTCATGCTTGCCTCACTAGCTTCGGATCTCCTTCAAGCTTTCATCGATCCACAAATCCGCTATAGCCACATGAAAAAAAATAAAAAAAATAAAAAACAACCCCACACACAAGAAAAAGCAAACCCCTATCCCAAAGCAAATACAATAAAACAAAATTGACTAATTAAAAACGCTTGGGAGTTTTAAAGAACCCTATGGATCCAGTACCCCTCTTTCCATCTCCGACCCTCTGGGAACGTATTCGTAAAAACAAAATGTTACTTTTCGGACTGGGGATTTTTTCTGTCATTTTTTTGGGAGCCCTAATTCTCCCCTGGTTCTATCCTTACCATGAGCACATGTCTTTAAATCATACGCTAACTCCTCCAAACCTGCGTTTTCCCTTTGGCACAGACTTACTAGGAAGATGCATGCTCTCAAGAACCCTACAGGGATTGCGGCTTTCCCTTCTCATTGCTCTTATTGCTACGTTCTTGGATGTATTTATCGGACTCCTTTGGTCCACAATTGCCATCTTCAGCCACAGAAACGTAAACTTCCTCATGATGCGCACAACAGAAATCCTTTATTCCCTCCCTACTGTTCCTGTAATTATCTTGCTCTTAGTGATCTTCCATAATGGAATCCTCCCGCTAATTTTATCCATGATCATGACAGGATGGATCCCCATATCACGAATTATCTACGGACAATTCCTACTTCTTCAAAACAAGGGCTTTGTTCTTTCAGCAAAAGCTATGAACGCTTCTGTTTTTCATATTCTTATGAAGCACCTTATCCCTAACTCTCTTGCTCCGATCATCTCTACGCTGATCTTTACTATCCCCAAAGCAATCTATACCGAAGCATTTATTAGCTTCCTAGGATTAGGGATCCAACCTCCACGAGCAAGCTTAGGAACCCTCGTAAAAGAAGGCATTAATGCTGTAGATTACTACCCTTGGCTGTTTTTCTTTCCTTCTATCTGTATCGTATCTTTATCAATTAGCTTTAACCTAATAGGTCAAGGTGCGAAACGTTTGTTTATCGAGGAAAATTTCCATGAATGATCCCCTTCTAAATATCTCGAATCTTAAAATCATCTCTGAAAACCCTAATAGGACTTTAATTCAGGACTTTTCTCTAAAGCTCAAACAACAGAGGAGCATTGCCCTCATCGGGGAAAGCGGTTCAGGGAAAACTACAGTCATCAAAGCTATCCTAGGATTTCTCCCAAATAATTGTAGGATCACTGAAGGAAGCATCTTACTAAACTCTACTACAGACCTTGCAAAAATCCCCCAAAAAGAGTTCTATAAAATCCGCGGAAAAAAGATTGTCACGATCCTTCAAAACGCTATGGGCTCTCTCACCCCATCTATGCGCATAGGGAAGCAAATCATAGAAACCCTAAGACAACACCACACTCTCAGCAAAAAGGAAGCCTTTGAAAAAGCCGAAGAACTCCTCGCTAGCGTGCATATTCCTGATCCTAAACGCTGCTTGTATCAGTACCCTTTTGAGCTCAGCGGAGGCATGCGACAAAGAGTCGTAATCGCAATTGCTCTTTCCTGTTCTCCAGAGCTTATCCTTGCAGACGAACCTACAACAGCTTTAGATTCCGTATCGCAAGCACAAGTATTGAAAATTTTACATCAGGTCCATAAGCAAAACCAATCCGCGATGATTCTCGTCACCCATAACCTTGCGCTAGTTACCGAACTCTGTGATGATATCGTTATTATAAAAAATGGGAAAATCATCGAAATCGGAAGTGTCCAAGATATCTTCTCCTATCCCCAACATCCCTATACAAAACAGCTCCTAAATGCTGTTTCTAGAATCCCCATTACGGAAAATATGGCCCCCATTTTAAGATATAAACCCCATTGCTACGCCACCCAAGGATAAGCCTATGTCGCACCTTATCTCTATTCGCAATCTGTCCCTCTCCATCCATAATCATAGAATCCTAAAAAACATTCACCTTACCCTAACCCAAGGAGAGTGTCTAACTATTGTAGGCGCGAGCGGCTCGGGAAAGTCCACACTTGCCCTTGCCATTTTAGGTCTTCTCAAACCTTCAGAAGGCTCCATCACACTACACCTCGATCCCTCTATTCCCAAAGCCCGCGCTATGCAAATGATCTGGCAAGATGTAAACTCCAGCTTAAACCCCACTTCCTCTATTAAAAACCTGATTGCTGAGCCCCTAAAAATCCTAAACACCTACTCAAGATCACAACAACATCAGGAAATCCTTCGTGCCTTAAAGCTGGTGAATCTCCCCAGCTCCATCTTGGAGCTAAAGCCTCATAAACTCAGTGGAGGACAAAAACAGCGCGTCGCAATTGCAAAAGCAATTGTATGCCGCCCAGAACTTCTTATCTGCGATGAGCCCCTATCCTCCCTAGACACCCTAAATCAAGCTCTCATCCTCGAGCTCTTTGGGAAAATCCAAAGAGAATACAAAAATACCCTCCTCTTTATCACCCACGATATGTCCGCAGCCTATGGAATCGCAGATACTATAATAGTCATGGATCAAGGGAGGATCGTGGAGCATGCCAAAAAAGAACAAATCTTTTGCGCTCCTACCCATGAAAAAACACAAGAACTCCTCCAAGCAATTCCTCTGTTTTCCCTAGCTCCTCAAAAAACAGAATCCTCATCTTCTCTTCCCCCTAAGGAAGAACAAGTTCTCGTATAAATAAAAAATTCCTAAAGGGAAGAAGAATTAAAGTTCTTTATAGTTATGTCACAGGTTATGTATACTTCCTAAGAAATTAACGCTCTTTGAAGTAGTTCGAAAACCCTTTTATCTATTTTGTTTTTTTCTTAAGAAACGTAAAATTGCGCTATGCCGACAAGGCCCAAAACACTCTCTCCCCAATCCAGCTTAAATCATAGAATACTCCAAAGATGGAAGTGTCGCTATTCATTCATCTGCTCTCCCTGGAAACCATTGACAGAAGAAAGTAGGCATGCTACGAGACAAAAAAGCAAAAAAAAACTGGAGTCTCTCTAACGCATGGATATTTCCCATATTTTGGAAGACCTCGCTTACGATGAAGGAATCCTCCCAAGAGAAGCTATAGAAGCTGCGATTGTCAAGCAAAACCAAATCACTCCATATCTTCTGCAAATCTTAGATGACGCAACAAAACGTATTCCAGAAATCATCAATGATGGGAATTACCAAGGACATCTTTATGCGATGTATTTGCTTGCGCAATTTCGAGAAAGTCGTGCGCTTCCCCTAATTATTAAGCTCTTTGCTTTTGAAGATGACACTCCCCATGCGATTGCAGGGGAAGTTCTTACTGAAGATCTTCCCAGAATCCTGGCAAGCGTCTGCGATGATGAAGCTCTAATCAAAGAGCTCATAGAAACCCCAAATATCAATCCTTATGTTAAAGCTGCAGCAATTTCAGGGCTTGTAACTCTTGTGGGGGCAAGGAAACTCTCCAGGGAGCATGTTATGCACTATTTTGGAGAGCTCCTAAATTATAGATTAGAAAAAACTCCCTCTTTTGCTTGGGATAATCTCATAGCATCTATATGCTCCCTCTATCCAAGAGAGCTTTTTTATCCTATAACTAAGCTTTCCAGGCCGGCCTTATTGATACTACCTTTATCAATACGGAAGATATTACCAACATCATAAACGAAGAAAGTGTAGAATCTTGTATTGAAGAGCTCTATTCTTCTACAGAACTCATTAATGACACTCTAGAAGAAATGGAAAAATGGCTCGAGGATTTTCCTATAGAAACCTAAATCCCCAACAATGCTTTCCAAATACCGAGGCTGAGGTCCCCAATTGAACACACGAAAACGTTTTTTATCTCTAAGTTTTTTAATTTCCATTCTCTTTAGCATTTGGTTAACTCCACATCCTGCAACAATAGATCCTAAAGCATGGAAGCTCTTTGCAGTATTTACGACTACAATTATTGGGATTATCCTGCAGCCCTTCCCGATGGGAGCTGTCGTTATTATCGGCATCTCCTTTCTCCTTCTTACCCAAACACTCACTTTAGAGCAAGGTCTCTCGGGATTCCATAATCCTATTGCATGGTTGGTATTTCTTTCATTTTCTATAGCAAAAGGATTAATAAAAACTGGTTTGGGAGAACGCGTAGCATATTTCTTCGTCAGTGTACTTGGGAAAAGTCCCCTAGGGCTAAGCTACGGCTTAGTCATTACAGATTTCCTTCTCTCTCCAGCAATTCCTAGTGTTACTGCTCGTGCCGGGGGGATCCTCTATCCGGTAGTGACTGGTCTTTCAGAATCGTTCGGAAGTAGCGCAGAAAAAGGTACAGAAAGCCTCATTGGTGCGTTTCTTATTAAAGTTGCTTATCAAAGTTCAGTAATTACCAGCGCGATGTTTCTCACCGCTATGGCAGGGAATCCTCTCGTAGCAGCATTGGCAGGAAATGCTGGGCTCTCTCTATCCTGGGCAACATGGGCAAAAGCAGCATTCCTCCCAGGACTTCTCAGCCTTACTTTGATGCCAATCATCTTGTACAAACTCTATCCTCCGACAATCACCTCTTGTGAAGAAGCCATCCGCACAGCAAAACTCCGACTTAAAGAAATAGGCCCCTTGAAACAAGGTGAGAAAACCATTCTTTTAATCTTTGCGCTTCTTGTAGTACTGTGGACATTCGGAGATCTGTTCAAAATCTCCGCAACAACAACGGCGCTCATTGGAGTCTCCCTACTCGTCCTAACTAATATCTTAGATTGGCATAAGGATATCGTCACTAATGGCACAGCATGGGAAACCTTTATCTGGTTTGGCGCCCTAATTATGATGGCCTCCTTCCTGAACCAATTTGGATTTATCCCCCTTGTAGGCAACTCCGCAGCAGCATTGGTGAAAGGGCTCTCCTGGACCATAGGATTCCCATTGCTCTTCCTAGTCTATTTCTACTCTCATTACCTGTTCGCTAGCAACACCGCCCATATAGGTGCAATGTTTCCAGTATTTCTCGCTGTCGCTATCTCTCTAGGGACCAATCCGATGTTTTCTGTACTAGCATTTGCTTTCGCAAGCAATCTCTTTGGGGGGCTTACTCATTATGGTTCAGGACCCGCCCCTCTGTATTTTGGCTCTCAGCTAGTCACCGTTAAAGAATGGTGGCGCTCAGGATTTATCTTAAGCATAGCAAACATCGCTATTTGGATCGGAATCGGCTCAATATGGTGGAAAGTCCTAGGGCTAATATAGAAATCATGAAATCCCCTGAAAAGGGATTCTCATTGTTTCAAAAATAGAATAAGAATAAGCTGCAAAATTATTTAGAATCTTCTCGCACCCTAATGCATCCATCTTACATAGATCTTGATACGATAATCAACTCATACACCCCGCCTCTCCCCAAAGAACTCCAGAAAGCAGAAATACTTACTCCCCACCCTGACAAAGGAAAATCTCATAAGATTTCCAAAGATATCAAAACATTATTCCCCCATACCTGCGATCTTCCCTACATCAGATTCTCTCCTGGGAAGCCTTCTCCAGCAGGGCCCCTAAAAGTGGGGGTAATGCTCTCAGGAGGCCCCGCACCCGGAGGGCACAACGTCATTCAAGGATTACTAGACAGCCTAAAGAAGTTTCACCAAAACTCTCAACTCATAGGATTTTTAAATGATGGTGAGGGACTAACAAACAATAACGCTATAAACATCACAAAAGAATTCCTCTATAAGTTCCGAAACTCTGGAGGATTTAACTGTTTAGGCACAGGAAGAAAAAACATCGTCTCGCAAGAGGGAAAAGAGAGTTGTCTCAAAACCATACGTGCTCAAGATCTCGATGGGCTGGTCATCATTGGAGGGGACGGCTCAAATACGGCAACAGCAATCCTTGCAGAGTATCTTGCAAAAGAACACCCAAAAACTTCAGTAGTAGGAGTGCCAAAAACTATAGATGGCGACTTGCAACATGACCTCTTAGACCTTACATTTGGCTTTGATACTGCCACAAAATTCTATTCTTCAATCATTAGCAATATCTCTAGAGACGCTCTCTCTTGTAAGGCACACTACCACTTCATCAAGCTCATGGGACGCTCAGCATCACACATTACTTTAGAATGTGCCTTACAAACCCATCCAAATATTGCCCTTATTGGAGAGGAGATTGCAGCGAAGAACCTCCCTCTAAAAACGATTATACATAAAATCTGCTCCATAATTGCAGATCGCGCTGCTATGGAAAAATACTATGGTGTAATTCTTATCCCTGAAGGGATCATCGAGTTTATCCCAGAAATTACCAATCTCATTAGGGAAATCGAAGCCCTCTCAGAAACCCAAGAAAAGCTCTCTCAGCTCTCTCCAGAATCTCAAGAGCTCATCCACAGCTTCCCTCCAAAAATTATTGACCAGCTTCTCTATGATCGCGATGCTCACGGAAATGTCTACGTCTCTAAAATCAGTGTAGAGAAACTCCTCATTCACCTTGTGAAAAATCACCTCCAAAAACATTTCAAAACCGTCCCTTTCAATGCAGTATCACACTTTCTAGGCTACGAAGGAAGATCCGGAATCCCTACAAAGTTCGATAACGATTACGGCTACAGCTTAGGATTCGGTGCTGGAGTTTTAGTTCGCCATTGCTGCAATGGTTACCTCTCTACAATAGAATCCCTCGCCTGTTCTTTTGAGAAGTGGCGTCTACGGGCAATTCCCATTGTGAAGATGCTCACACTAAAACGTCATTCTGATAGCCCCCTGCAGCCCAAGATCAAAAAACATTTGGTTGATATTAGTAGTCCTTCATTTAAAAAGTTCAAGCTATACAGAAAAATCTGGGCCTTAGAAGACTCCTACAGATTTTTAGGGCCACTACAACTACAAACCCCTCCAGATACCCATTCTGATAACTTCCCTCCACTTACCCTTCTTTTAAACCACAACCACTGGCAACACCAATGTCACATGTGTATAGAAATCCCTGATGGAAATTATTAGCACTTTATTCCCTAGCAACTAGCTATAAAAAAACCTAGGAATTTCTTCTCGACTAATTTATCCTTAAAAATTACATTAACCAAGTGAGAATAAGGTATTCCTGTGCTACTAAGTGCTGCCAGAAACTACGAACGCCGTTCTATACTGTCGATAACTCTCCTAAATGAAGTAACCTCGTTCGGAGTTTTACATACCCCAAGGCTCTCTCCTCCTTATCCTTTGGTTATCATTCTTCACGGTTTAGCATCTAATAAAATAGGAACAAAACGCTCCTATATCTATCTTGCCGAAGAACTGGCAAAAATTGGAATCGCGACATTACGCGTCGACCTTCCTGGACATGGGGATAGCGAATACCATCTTCTTGATTTCTCCCTAGAAGACTACAAAACCAGCGTGTGGGAAATTATAAGTTACGCTTTTTCTCAATCGTATACGGATACAGAAAATGTAGCAATTTTTGGCTCTTCACTCGGAGGAACTTTGGCTCTTCTCAATATAGCTGCTTTTCCTAAAGTCAAAAGCTTAGCCCTTTGGGCCCCTACAATCTTAGGAGCTCTATGGCTGCAGGAAACCCTCAGCCAACCAAAATCTGAAGTGACCACAAAAGATGAAGAGGTCCTCTATGCAGGAGTTCCTATAAATAAAACCTTTTGTTCGCAATTCATAGATTTGCAAGCCCTACAAGAAGCCCATCTTTTCTCTCCAGCACTCTCTATTCTCTATATGCAAGGCCAACAAGACTCTCTAGTCTCCCTACAGCATCAAAAGCTTTTCCAAGAGGCCTTCATAAATAAAAGCAACCCTGTAGATATCCGAACTTATCCTAACGTCGATCACACCTTTGCCTGTACTAACACCTCTGTCTTCTCCGACCTCATTCAGTGGCTACAATGTGAACTTACCCCTCAGGACTAGCTGTGGAACTCCTATCTTTAAATAAAAGCTATTTTGAAATCCAACGCTTGCGCTACCGCCCAGATACTCTAGCTTTCCTAGATACCATAAAATCCCAACATTTTCAGGACTCTACAACTCCCCCCTCATGCTCTCAAGAACTCCAAGAAAGCCTCCCGAATCTCTGTCGCATTCCTGATGTCTCTATTTTCAAAGGGGAAGCCACTTCCTCACCTCCACTGAAAATTGGCGTTTTACTCTCTGGAGGGCATGCTCCAGGAGGACACAATGTCGTGATCGGCTTATTTGATGGTCTGCGAGCCTTTAATCCTAAATCACGACTTTTCGGCTTTATAAAAGGACCTCTAGGGCTAATCCGAGGATTATATAAAGATTTAGATATCTCTAAGATCTATGATTACTATAACCTGGGAGGGTTTGATATGCTCTCCTCAAGTCGCGAGCAAATTACCACAAAAGAACAAAAAAGCACGATTCTTGCAACTGTGAAAAAACTTAAGCTCGATGGACTACTCATTATTGGCGGGAACCATTCCAATACCAACACCGCCATGCTTGCAGAGTACTTTCTTGAACATAACTGCTCCATTCCTGTCATTGGCGTTCCAAAAACTATAGATGGTGATCTTAAAAACCACTGGATAGAGACCTCCTTAGGCTTCCATACCTCCTGTCGGATCTACTCCGAAATGATCGGGAACCTCATGAAAGACACTCTCTCCATAAAAAAATACCACCATTTTGTGCGCCTTATGGGGCAGAGAGCCTCTTACACCACGCTAGAATGCGGCCTACAAACACAACCTAACATCACGTTAATTAGCGAGCATATCGCCATAAGAAAGCTCTCCCTAAAGCAGCTTTGTAAGCATATCGCCCTGAGCCTTATCAGCCGCTATCGCTCTGGGAAAAACTACAGCACCATGCTTATCCCTGAAGGGCTAATCAAACATATTTCCGACACACGAAAGCTGATCCACGAGCTGAACCTCCTCCTCTTAAAACAAAAACTCCCATTAGAAAAACTCTTAGAAAAGCTTTCTCCAGAAGCTCTAAAAACCTTTCGCTCCCTACCACCAGAAATTGCCCAGCAAATTCTTACTGCTAGAGATTCCTATGGGAACATCCTCGTCTCCAAAATCTCTACAGAAGAGCTCCTGGCAACTCTAGTGAAAAAAGAAATTCATAAGATCGATCCTCAAATGGATTTCTCTCCTGTTGCGCACTTCTTCGGCTATGAATCCCGGGCAGGCTTTCCTTCCAACTTCGACTGCAATTACGGCATCGCTCTGGGGATCTTCTCTGCACTCTTTCTTGTTCGTAAGAAAACAGGTTATATGGTCACCATAAATAACCTCGCCAAACCCTATAAAGAATGGAAAGGAGGTGGCGCCCCATTATACAAGATGATGCACGTCGAAGCCCTAGGAAAAACATTAACACCAAAAATTAAAACCGACTCTGTCCATCCTCACTCCCCCGCCTTGCAGTATCTGCTAAAACAAGGGGAAGAATGCCTGCTAAACGACTCCTATCGCTTCCCAGGGCCATTGCAGTATTTCGGAGAAAAAGAACTTATAGACCAGCGCCCTCTGACACTACTTTGGGAAAGCTAATAAAAGAACAAAAAAAACGGAGTGCACTGAGGAGGTTCAGGCACCCCTAAAACTTATACTCTTTAGCAAATGTATTAGCAATTGTAGCGGTAGTCGGACTTGAACCAACGACACACAGATTATGATTCTGCCGCTCTAACCACCTGAGCTATACCGCCACAGGGAAAATGTTAAACTAGCGGGAGAAGGATTCGAACCTCCGACCTTTGGGTTATGAGCCCAACGAGATGACCTCTACTCTATCCCGCGATAAACCAAGAATCTATCAAACTCGTATATTTTTATACAAGGGAATAAAAAAGCTTTTTAGTGCATCCCAAGTGTTCTCAAAAGCTGCTCCCTCTTCTTGTAAAAATACTTTTCCCTTATGAACTAGATGTTCTCTCTCCTCAACATGATCTAAGAGGAAGATAACAGCATCCAAAATAGCATCTGTGTTGTGCACACACATCCCTACATGGGATTGCAATAAGCGCTCAGCAACTTCTGATTGAGAGGTGATGCATGGGCCAAAAAGTAACGGAACTTCGTTTTGTAATGGTTCTAACAAGTTATGCCCACCAATTTTTGGATCAAAGGTCCCTCCGACAAAAGCAACATCTCCAGCAGCATAAAGCTGCTGAAGAAGACCAATCTCATCTACAACAACAATAGGGGAATCATGAAAGGAAACTTTTTGACTCCACAACCCATAGGGTAAGTCGTACCTGCGTAAGCTCTCCTCAAGATCCTTAGTTTTTTCTATATGTCTGGGAACCCACAATACCTTAATGTTCTTTTGAAGCAGAGCTGCTATTGCTGGCAACCATTTCTCATCATCGCTTTTATGTGTAGAGCCTAACACTATAAGTTGCTCTTCAGAAGCAATCCCCAAGCGCTCCCTCCATTCCCCACGAATCTGTTTTTTTGAAGTAGAAGATTTTATATAGGTTTTGATGTTTCCTGTGATGTGCAGTTTCTTTTCAGCAATTCCTAAAGAGAGAAACCGCTGTTTATAAACAGCATCTTGAAGCAAAAAGAGATCCACAGGAGAAAAATAATTTTTCCCTAAGCGCATTAAAAACTTAAATCCCCGAGAAGACTCCTTGGAGATTCTTCCATTCACAACTACAATGGCAGCCCCAGCCCTCTTTGCCTCCTGAACAAGATTAAACCAACAATCCCCTTCAGAGAATACCATTAAGGAGGGAGATAACTTACGCACTAAAGGGTTTATAATTAAGCTAAAGTCTAAAGGCAAAATGGAAACAGTTGCTCCCATAGGGCAATATAACTGCTCTGCCTGCTTCACTCCAGCTTCACTACATGCCGTCACTACTACCCGCCATTCGGGAAACTCCTCAAAAAAACGCTCGATAATAGGGTAAAGTAAACGGATCTCCCCTACAGAAGCTCCATGAAACCATACCAAAGGCCCTAATCCCGGCACAACGGGCTTTTTTATCCCAAAGCGAACAGCTATAGAACGCTTATATTTCCCATACACAAGCATTTTATATGCTATCTTAGGGAACGCTAAAATAAAGGCAAAAATTAACGCAACATCATAGAAATACCCAAATGTTCGATAGAAGAAACGCTTCATCACACAACAAAATTCACTAACTTATTTGGAACAAAAATCTCTTTTTTAATTAAGACATCTTGCAGATACTTATCAACAGCCTTCCTAGCCAAAAGGAGAACCTCATCTTTAGGAAGATCCTTATCCAATTTTAAACACCCACGTAACTTACCATTTACCTGAACTACCATTGTTACTAAAGAGTCCTGGAGATAGCGCTCCTCTGTCTGTGGCCATAAAGCACGATCTATTCCTGCATCATTTCCCAAATAAACCCAAAGCTCTTCGCTAATATGGGGAGCTATAGGGGCTAACACCCTAACTGCCAAAGCCAAGGCAGCCTTAGAATAGACAGGAAGCTTAAGGAAGTGGTTCAAAAACTCCATAAAATTCGAGGGAATCGTATTTAACGAAAGTTTTTCAATATCCTCTGTTACACGATGTACAAGCTTATAGGCCAGAGCTAAGCCCTGCTGATCATCCACATCTTGAACCTTCGAAGAAGTTACCAACTCAAAAAATCGGTTAAGGAAACGTCGACAACCTGCAACCCCCTGATTTGACCAAAGTTTGTTCTTATCCAAAGGTCCTGAAAACATCGCATACATCCGTAATGCATCCGCACCATACTCCTCAATAAGAGTCTGAGGATCCACACCGTTAAGCTTGGATTTTGACATCTTTTCCTGTCGCACCAATACAGGCTCTCCAGAAGCAGTCTTCCATACGCCATTTTCCTCATGTACCTCTTCAGGATAGACATACCCCTTCCCAGGTAAGCGATAAGAAGTTGCTAGTACGAGTCCTTGGTTTACAAGCTTCTGGAAAGGTTCTTTTGTCGAAACCAGCCCTCCATCATAAAATACCCGATGCCAAAACCTCGCATATAATAAATGAAGAACAGCATGCTCAGCGCCTCCAATATACAGGTCCACAGGCATCCAATAAGACTCCTTTTCCTTAGACCAAGGTGACAATAAGTTATGGGCATCACAAAAACGCAGATAATACCAACATGACCCCGCCCACTGAGGCATCGTATGAGTCTCCCTCCTTCCCTTCTTTCCAGTTTTGCTATCAATAATGTCTACCCAATCTTTAGCTTTTGCTAAAGGCCCTAGACCAAATCCTTCAGGGCGGTAATCTTCAATATCAGGAGGTAATAAGGGAAGCTCATCATCTTCCAAAGGACGGCTCGTACCATCTTCAAAATGCACAATAGGAATCGGCTCTCCCCAATACCTTTGGCGAGAAAACAGCCAATCCCGCAACTTATACATTACCTTTGCTTCTCCTAAACCTAAGCGCTCCAAATAACGTATAACATACTCTCGAGCTTCCTGCCCACACAAACCGTCCAAGCAAAACTCACCAAAGCTACTGTGTATACAATAGCCTTCACTATTGATCACTTCATGAATCGGGAGGGAAAAGGTCTCAGCAAACTCACGATCTCTCTCATCATGCCCAGGGACCCCCATTACCACGCCTGACCCATAGCCCAAAATAACGTAGTCTGCAATCCAAATAGGAATCTCCTCGTGAGTAATAGGATGCTTAGCATACCTTCCTGTAAATACCCCGCTCTTGCGCTTTACAGTACTGATACGGTCTCTCTCACTTCTTCCTAAAACCTCTTGAACATAGCTCTCCACTTCAGCTTTTTTCTCTGGCAAGACAATTTTCTCAACCAAGGGATGCTCAGGAGCAAGCACAAGAAAGCTCACTCCACAAAGCGTATCCGGACGCGTAGAAAACACCTCTAGATTTTCTCCAGAATCCATAAAGAAGCGAATCAAGGCTCCTTTAGACTTTCCTATCCAGTTCCTTTGTAATTGCTTTACACTCTCGGGCCAATCAAGATCATCCAGTCCTTCTAAAAGCTTATCTGCATATGCGGTAATCTTTAAAATCCACTGTCTTAGCATCCTGCGCTCTACAGGATACCCTCCTTCTATAGAAAGGCCATCTTCCACTTCCTCGTTAGAAAGTACAGTGCCTAGTTGGGGGCAATAATTTACAGCCATATCTGCCATGTAGGCAAGACCCTGCTGATAAAGATAAAGAAAGAGCTTTTGTGTCCAGTGGTAGTACTCGGCATCACTCGTAGCAAACTCCCTATCCTCATCATAAGAAAAGCCCATGGCAGAAAGCTGCACTTTAAAATTTTCTATATTCTTCTTTGTTGTTAATTTAGGATGTGTCCCTGTTCTTATTGCATATTGCTCTGCAGGCAAACCAAAGCTATCCCACCCCATAGGATGCAAAACCGAAAACCCCCGAGCTCTTTTGTAGCGTGCAAGAATATCCGTTGCAGTATAGCCAATTAAGTGGCCAACATGCAAACCTGCGCCAGAAGGATAAGGAAACATATCCAAAACGTAGTACTTTTCCTTACTTGTATCCTCTATAGCTCGAAAAGTTTTGTTCTCCTTCCAAAACTTCTGCCACTTTTTTTCAATCAAGCTGGGGTCATAATGCATAAGAAAACCTAAGAAACTACCTTTTTTAAAAAATTTCTAAAGATAGTGTACTTCCCCTCTGGAGAAAAAACAAGAACCTTTGCATTTTTGAAAAACTCAATAAAAATAAAAAACTATTTTTTATAGTTTTTACTATCTAGTCCACGCATTGACAAAAAAGTAATGTGATTTTAACCTTTTACCAGCATTTTTATTAAAGCTCATGAGTTGTTCGTGAAGTATTTTGCTGCTCTAGTTTCGTTTTTGTCCCTGGCTATTACCACGGCAATAGGGACAGCATCCATTCCAGGATTCCCAGACGTTCCCGAAGATCTACTTAAAGTTTCCTCCGAAATTATTGACTCCCAAGAAATCTGCACTGCAATTAATATTTATAGTCGAGGGTATAACCTTATCGGAGTATTTCATCTTCCTACCACACAAATGCCTGCGGGGGGGTTCCCTACTGTACTCCTATTTCACGGCTTTAGAGGAAGCAAATACGGTGGTGCCTCCCATCCCTATAGAAAATTAGCTCAAAAGCTTGCGCAAAATGGCATTGCTTGTATTCGCGTGGATATGGCGGGATGTGGGGATAGTGAAGGTCATGCAGAGTCTATAGAGATCAGAACATATTTAGCCAATGGCGAAGATATCCTAGCTGCTGTTAGCAATTATCCTGAAGTTAACCCCTTTAGGTTAGGAGCTGCAGGTTTCTCTCTAGGATGTCATACAGCTCTTCACTTGGCTAGTTTGTATGAACCTTCTCACTTTACATTAAAATCTCTCAGTCTTTGGGCTCCTATTGCAGATGGGGGGATCCTCTTAAAAGAACTCTATGATCAATACAAATTAAATAAGGAAAATGCAGCAGCTATTGGCAAAGGCTTCGGTATAGGTCCTCTTCCTCTTGTAGTTCGCCCTCGTGATATTGAGGACTTATTAAAAATCCAGGATCATGTTGTAGCAAATTCCCTTCCTACGCGTCCCTACATCCTTCATCAACAAGGAGAAAAGGATGATATTGTCTCTCTCACTCAAAGATCTCTGTTTCAAAAGACGGCTCCTGGAAAAATGAGTTTCCAAGTGTACCAAGATACCGGACATAGTATCGAAGATTCCCCTTACTTTGATGAAATTATGCAAGAGATCATCACCCACTTCACTCGGACTCTATAACACCCTAGGAATTTAAAAAATAAAGTGCAAATCCACTCTTGATTCCTCGCAATTTTTTATTTATATTATAGGAATTTTCCTCTCCTGCACATTGAGAACAATATGACGGATATTTTAGTCATAGGAGCCAATCCCACAGGTCTTGCGTTGGCAAATATGCTGATACAACACGAGATCTCAGTTAAAGTTATAGATCATCGCAGTTCTCCAGAAGAACCCAGCTTATTAGATTGTCGGAATCTTCCTGTAATCCTGTCCTGTTCCGCCTTAGAGCTTCTTCATAATGGTGGCATCTTACAAGACTTCTTAAAAACTCAGCATAAAATCTTCGGAGCCCGCTATCATTGGAAAAAGCGCTCGCTCCTGTTTAAGTTTAATCAGACTAACAACTCTCCTACTCCCTTTTCTATAATCACTACATACCAAGAACTTGAAACGCATTTAAGGGAAGTCTTTATTCAGAGAGGAGGAGTCATTGATTGGGCAACACGCCCTGTTACTCTCATCGAAGATAGCATCTTTATTGAAAACGTAACTTCATCGCAGAACTTCGAAAAACGAGAAATTTATAATCCTAAATGGATTATTGCTTGTGAAGCAGACGCTGATCCTGACATCAAAGACTTACTTAAGTCTCATATCAAGCGTAAAACCCATAAGGAAACTTTCTTTGCACACTGTCATGAGGGGCAGCCTTTTGAAGAAAGCCACGTCCATCTTATCCCCCTTACAAAGCTTTTCTTAAATTTTGTTTTCTTCAATCCTATAGAAAAAACCAAGCAACTTTACCTTCCTTACATGCTCTCTCCTAAGCTTAAAGAAAAGCTCCGCTATACATATAATCTTAATATTGCTGAGGAATTCTCTCACATTAAGGCTACTCTCAATGTTTTGCCTGCAGAGCATGGGAATATCTTGTTCTTAGGTCAGCTTGCCCAAAGTCTATCTTTTTCCTACGTTAACGGGATTAATGCAAACATTCACGCTGCTTTTAACCTCGCTTGGAAACTGATTCCTGTATTAAAACAAGCTGCATCAAAATACCTGATCAAAGTTAAAGAACAGCGTAATGGAAATCTTCTTCCTCTGTTTAGTGAAAAAATAGAAAGAAGAACAAAGAAACTCCCGTTTTCTAGCATCTATGCTCCAGCGCTGATGTATTATTTTCTCAAGGGATGCCGGCAGCTAGATCACATAGGCGGGGAATATTACTACCCCCCACACAAAGCCTTAAAGTACCGCTCTAGCGACCTAATCAAAATCTCTCCTCAAGATAAAGAAATTCAAGGCCCTGGGCCAGGAATGCGTGCTGCTGATATCCAATTAGAAAATGGAACGTTTCTTTTAGATCCCCTTCATGGGACAAAGCACCAGCTAATTTTCTTTAAAGATCGTGAGGATCTTTACCAGGCCCTAAAAGAAGAGTATGGCGAATGGATCGAGGTTACTGTAGTCAAGGATCCCAAAGTCTTCAAACTCTATCATGCCAATCCTAACTCCTTATTTATCATCCGGCCAGACCGCTACATTGGCTATAGAACTCACGAGTTTAAGCTACACGAGCTAATCTCTTATCTACTTAGAATCTTCGCTGCTGAACAGATACCTTAAACTTAAGAGGAGACTCTCTTCTTCTTTCGTTGATAAAATCTCGTTTCTCCGTTGAAGAAGCTTTTGTTTTCTTTCTCCGAGTTTCTTCAACTCCTCCTTAAGCTTAATAATGTTTAAGCTTCCTTCTTTTAAGAGTTCTCCAACAGATTTCTCTTTTACTTGAACATACTGAGATACCCTAGAGGAACTCTGACAGATTCCTTGGATCTCTTGAGCACGTTTAGCATCAATGTTTACTTGACACTCTACTTCTCTGCATAACAACCTAAGAACTTCAATAGGAACATCTTCAAGCTTATCCAAACACACAGGTAAATCAACCTCAGGTTGGCCTGAAGGCGAAGTTCCTGCAGACTTTACTATCTCTAAAAGCTCTTTCTGCACATTACAATGAGGCCCTTTTTTTATCTGCTCTTGGAAAATACTACGAGCTATCTTTAATGATAGGTTACATTGTTGACTGAATGAAACATCTATACCTTCTGTAAGAATTTGTTCTGCAGCATACAACTCCTCCATAAGTCCTGCAGCTTGTTTATACTTTTCACTGCTAGAAGAATATGCATATGCCTGCCCCTCTAGAGGCTCTTGAACCTTTAAATAAGAAGATAATGCTGTCAGTGCCCTCGCATAGTCTTGAGAAGAAGGTTTATCATTATTTGTTATTTCCTGTTGCAAAGCCTCCAGCTGCTCTTTAGCCTTACGGGCTAAGGCTTTACCACTTCCTGCCACATCTGAAGAAAACCTTAAGAACGGAGATAAATCCTCCAACCCAGAAACACTTAATATCCCTTGACATCCTTCAAGAATTGCTTCAGCATTCTGCCCATCTAAAGCTTTGCGGGTTTTCACTTCAAAATCATCCCTAAGCCGCACTTGACATGTTCCAGAACATGCTCCAAGCTCCAACTGGGCCTCTAAAAGAGAAAAATTCCCCGCTGAAACAATCTCAGAAATCTTCTCTCGGAATACCCTCTTAGCATTCTCCCTCTTCTTGGGATCTCTGCAAATTATCCTAGATAACGTATTCAGCTCTTGAATCTGATCAGAAAAATCCGAATCTGCAGCGGGGGGGATCTTTTCAGCAGCCTTTTGAATCGCAGCTAAAAGTATAGCGCGCACAGTAAGAAAATGAGTCATTTTTTCCGAGATCCTTTGAAGATCTTTCTGCTTTGACTCCGCATGCTTTTCAAGAGTTTTGGAATTGTTCTGTTCTCTCTCCCAAGTTGCCTGCTCCGTACATAACTTAAGAAGCTCGTTAGTTCTTACTTCTTCCTGATACTCCAGCAATTTTAACTCTTGCTCAATAACATCTTCGACCAAGAAACTCTCCGCCTGTAAAGTTTCCCTATGATCCCTTGTCAAAGAAGCTACTTTTGAACTTACATTTTCTTTAGGGAAAGCCTTCTTCATGCGTGTATTCAACATATCCGCATCTTTACGCAGCTCTTTCAATACATTTTGGAAAGTCTTTGTTTTTCTTCCCGGAGAACCATCAAGATCTCTAATGACCTCTCTAGCCCAAGCTTGCTCAAACCCCTCTAAACCTAAAGAATCCTGTAAGGCAATAAGATGATCAAGATTCTCATTTTCAAACTCCGAAGGAAGAATTTTTGTCGCTGGGATTAACTTCTGTACAGTTTCTATAACTCGAGCATCAAAAAATTTTTTCTCCATAAAGTAGCCCATAGCCATAGGAACAAGGCGCATACAAACAGTAAGGACTCCGAGGGCAACCATAATCCAAACTATCTGTGTAGACACAAAAGCTATACCAAGAGCCATAGCGACTAAACTAAGAATACCATTTACCAAAGCTTCAGAAAAAATCCACTTGTTAATCGTCTCCTTCACCCCTCGTAAGAACTTCTCTAAACTCTCATGCCGAATAGTTACATAATTTCTATATTCCCGAGCTAACCCCTCTGCAAAGCCCTCTTCCGTCTCTAAGTTAGTTTTCCCAACAACAAAGGGCGTAGCGCTACTCTTTCCCTTCTCTCCAAGGCTAGCAGCTTGCAAAGACTCCTGAAGATTTAAGAACTTACGTGAACTGTGCTCATGTATAGCGCTGAAAAGACTAGAGGCACTCGAAAGGATGTTACCCGTTTGAAAATCTGCAGCGTTTCTAAAAACACCGTTAAAACTCTCTATCCCAGAAATAATTGCATTTAAGCCTTGTATCCCTTCTTGAATCAAAGTGGAAAGATCTTTCCCTTGCATTTCATGCTGTATAGAACGCAGAGCCTGAGACTTTGCTTTAAATTCCCTTTCCCTCTGTTTTCGTCTTGCATCTAAAGTTTTTTCCCGAGTTGTCAACGCTGACAACAGTAAACTCCCTCCTGAAACACCTTCATTACAGACTATTTCATTAAGAGAGCGCACGCTAGAACTCAGTATTGCAAGCTCTTCTAACAGCACACGATACTCTTCAAACAACTTCTTAAGTTCTTCTGAAGACAGCGCTTCAGAAGCTATTTTCTTAGACTGTTTTTTTAAGTATTTCTCGCAATCCTTTAAAAACCCTACTGTTGACTCTGTCCCCTTATCAAAGGTCTTCACCTTAAACATCTGAGTCTCAAATTCAGAAAACAGAGAGGAGAAATCCTGAAGTAATACCTTACTCAACCGGGACTCTTGTAACTTTGTATACTTACCTTCTAAAAAACTCAAAGACTTACGTATAAGAGCAATAGAATGCAAAGCATTTTGTTTTTCCTGAAGAACCTCTTCAAACGGTTTATTAGAAACTGCTCCCCAACTATCTTCAAGGACACGCTTTTCTATGCGTTCTAAATTGCATTTTAAAGCGACAAACTGACTTTCTGGATGTTTACGTAAAACTGCTTCAACGTCATAACAAGCTCCCTTCCCACATTGAACTGCCCCTCGAACCTTATCTAGAAAACTTCCAATATCTCCTAAATTAATCAAAGCCAATACCAAAGCTTTCTCAGCTTTTTCTATAACAACGCTAGGACTATCTGAAGAACTACATCCTACCTTGAGACGAATTTTCTTACACTCTTCACGCAATCGCCTTAGGAGTCCCTTTAGCACGAGTTCATTATTCGAATTCGATAAAGCATCATCCTGAGACATCAAAGCTGTGGCTCGAGAAATCCCTAAAAGCAAACCTAATCTAGCTTCATTGCAGGCATCATGTGTTCCAAGCTTATGACACAAATCTTGTATGCGCTGAACATGCCTTGTATCCCCGCTGATAAATAACTCGAATAAATTCCCAAGAGCTTCAAAATCACTCAAGCACTGAGAAGAATACAAGGAAGCCAGTAACGAAGATATCTTTTTAAAAGTATTTGCAGCAAAGTCTAGTAAAGGAATCCCTTTCTCCATAAACTGCTTTGTAGTTGCTGATATTGGATGCAAAGCTACTAGGGTTTCACTACGCAAAAAACGACGCTGCATGCGATCAAGACTCCGCCTAGCCTCTACACCTACCTGAGTAGCATATCCACAAATTCCAAGGATATTTCTTGCAAGATCTATATAACTTCCCGGAGGGAGCGCTTGAGGATCCACCCCCGCTGCAAGTAAAGAGCTTTGCTTTACAGCTTCAATAGCGTCATTCCCCGCCCCTCCATTCATAATCTCTACTTTAGCAGCTTTAACATCATTAATATACTTACCCCACTCTGCCATGCTTGGCCCTGAGTCTAATCCGACCAGCATGCTCGTTTGATGACGCTTAGGCAGATCTCCCGCGAAATTCAAAACATTATCTAACTGTGCACCACCATCAAACACAGCTTTTAGTTTACCAAGTCCCTTCTGGAGCTTCTCTTTAAAGCCTAATTTTTTCTTAGGCAATTCTATGTTGTACTTATAAAGTGTAGACTGTGCTAAAGAAGGATACTGACTTAATAATTGTTGCCGATATACTTGAAGCGCACGATACTTCAAGCGAATCGCATTACACTTATTTCTTAACTTACTCCCCGCAATACCAGTAATCAGCCCCACGCCAATTCCTGTAACTATAGGGATCCAGAGAGGAATTCCAAACAACATGCTTAAAGGCAAGGCAAACGCTACAGCCATTCCTATGATAGTCACAATAACTAACGCAACCTTATACAGGCGCAGCTGTCTGACCTCTGTAGCATCCATACGCTCAAGCTCATCATTCAATGCTTCTATAAGCTGACGATGCGTAGTTAAGTGAGAGCGAGGCCCCGTGATCTCGCGATCCAGTGAGGGCGCCTCACTAATCCAGGGGAAAGAGGCACTAATCCCAGAAGACATGTTATCCTTAATGTTATAATATTTTTTAAAAGAGAAACAATTGTAACAAGAAGAACGCTTATATTAAAGTTAAAAATTAAATGGAAACTACAGAAAATAAGAGGGATTAAAGAAAAGAAGACGATTTATAAAGAACAATAACAAACAAAAAAATTAATAATTATAAAGAATCTTTTGTAAAGAATCTTGATCTAACAAGGGAATCCCGAGTTCTTGAGCTTTTTTGAGTTTTGAGCCTGGATCTTCTCCTACAACAAGATAATCTGTTTGTTTAGAAACAGACGAAGAAACCTTACCTCCACAATTTCGAATAGTTCTTTCAATATCCGAGCGTGTTATCCCCGCAAAAGCTCCTGTAATCACAAAAGTTTTTCCTTGGCAGATAGAACTGCTCTTATGGCTGGGAGCAACTTTAACTCCAAAATCCAACATTTTCTCTATTTCTTCTAAATGTTTAGGGTTTTCGAAATACTCTTTAATAGAAACGGCGACCTTATCTCCAATACCCTCGATTTCTAGAAGCTCCTCCTCTGAGGCTGAAATGACCCTCTCCAAGCTTCCAAAATGTTCTGCTAATGAAGATGCGACTCCTATCCCAACATAAGGGATACCCAAAGCAACAAGAAAACGATCCAAAAAGACGTTTTTTGCTTTTTCTATGCTCTTTAAAATATTCGTAACAGACTTCTCTCGAAATCCAGGCACTTGCAGCAGATCCCTTTTTGTAAGTGAAAATATGTCCGAACAAGAATGTAACAAGCCCATATCAAAAAGCTTGTTAATTACTTTTTCTCCTAAATATTCTATATCTAGAGCAGAACGCCCCGCAAAAAAGCGGATCTTTTCAATAGTACCCCCACTACAAGTGGGATTCATACAACGCACACAAACCTTATTCCCTTCACGAACAACATCCCCATGACATATGGGACAATGTTCTGGCATCTGCCAAGATTGAGAATCTTCTGGGCGCTTCCCTAAAACCACGCCCACAACTTTAGGAATAACTTCTCCCCCCTTTTCTAAGACTACAGTGTCACCAATGCGGATATCCTTCCTTCGAATCTCTTCCTCATTATATAAGGATGCTCGAGAAATCAAAGATCCCGACAGAAAGACCGGCCGCAACTTCGCCACGGGAGTAAGAACCCCCGTTCTTCCCACCTGGACTAAAATATCTTCAAGAACGGTTTCTGCTTGTTCTGGAGCATATTTATAAGCTAAAGCCCAACGATAATGCTTCCCAGTGCTACCTAAACTCTGTTGATCCTTGATACTATCGACCTTAATGACTACCCCGTCAATCTCCATAGGCAACTGAGATCGCAATTGTTTTATCTCTTCTAAGAAAACAAAAACCTCTTCCTTAGAGCGACATAACCTAGGCATCCCTTGAACAGAGAGTCCCCATTGACGACAGCACTCAAGGCTATCGCAATGAGAATCACTCAATTCCTCTGCCAACACAGAATAAATAGAAATTTCTAGTTTTCTCTCTGCCACTTTCTCTGCAGATAATAACTTCAAGGTCCCCCCTGCAGCATTGCGAGGATTTGCAAATTCTGGTTTCTTTAATGCCCTTTGCTTTGCATTAATCTCATCAAACACAGCTCTTTTAAAGAACACCTCACCACGAACCTCTAAAAACTCAGGGGACTCCTCCGGAAGACGTAAGGGCAATGCTCGAATTGTTCGGATATTGGTCGTAATATCCTCCCCTTGTTTTCCATTTCCACGGCTCATTGCTTGCACTAAAATGCGATCTTCATAGCGTATAGCTACAGCAATGCCATCGATTTTCAATTCTATAGTATAATAAGGGACATGACCTAAGCTCTTCTCCACTCTGGAGAAAAACTCCTCCAATTCTTCTTCAGAATAGCCATTTGCAATGGAAAGCATTGGATACTTATGATCTACGATCTCTAACTCCCCAGAAGGACGATCTCCAAGACGTAGAGTCGGAGACCAAGGGACTCTCCACTCAGGATGCTGCTTTTCAATAAGCTGCAGCTCCCTCATTTTCATGTCGTAATCATAATCTGAAATTAGAGGCGCATGAAGCACATAATACTGATAATCATGCTTCTCTAATTCTTGACATAGCTCTAGGTAATACTCTTGAGAATCACTCACTTCACTTCCTGGGCACATCGGAAACCATAAGTACTATTCACTGCTCCAGGGTTATTTCGATGACGATGCGCGCAACGCAGATCGTTCTTTAAGCTTTTCCAACATCCTCCTCGCAACACCCTATACACCCCCTGGACAGGCCCCTTGGGGGTTTCTATTTCTTGAGCAGCAATCTCATAAAAATCATATGCATACCAATCTTGGCACCACTCATACACATTTCCTGCCATGTCATATAGCCCATACCCATTTGGAGGGTAGCTCATCACTGCAGTTGTATCTGAAGAAAAGAAATTTGCCTGAGTTTTATCGATCTCCTCACCACAAGGATAACGATGTCTCACTCCCCCACCTCTAGCAGCAATCTCCCACTCTGCCTCCTTAGGCAAACGCTTCCCCACCCAGGCAGCATAGCCTGCTGCTCCATACCAAGTCACTCCTACTACAGGATGCTTAGCATACCCTGGCTCTATAACAAGCTTCCCAGACCGTCGTTGTATGCGAGAATCCTTAAGACGAATAAGCTCATTGTAATGTTTATCTTGCTCCCCGCAACAATCTAAATACCGAATAAATTGCTCATTCGTTACGGGATGAATATCCAAGAAAAAACTTTGTAAAAAAACCTGATGCACGGGATGCTCATCTCTCTGACCTTCTAAGCTTCCTCGAGAAAATACTCCCCCTTCAATAAATACCATTTCTGTAAGTAAGGGTTGAGGACGAGCTTCTTCCTTGTCCTGTTCAACATAACGGCTGACCACGGGCTCCCGAATAAGCAAAGATTGTAAGGCATGAGAATAGCCGTCCTCATTTTTCTCCCCTGAAGAAAAATCAGTAGCGGTATCCATAGCTTCATCTATAGATCTTGCCTCTACTAAAACAAATTCTAAGGCTTCTGAAGATTCTTGAGACACATGCTTCTCTGCTTCTTTCTTTAATGCCTCACACACTCCTGAAGCTACAGCAGGCTTCTCAGCAATCTCGCGAACAGCCTCTTGAGTGCAGTTAGAAATCGCGCTTAACATCTGCTCTCCAGAAGATTTTTTCTTTAATAACGGCGTAAGAATTCTCGCGCGATTCTCTGATGATGACGTTAGACACATCCGCAATAAAGTATCCCAATCATAAATATATTCTGGGAAAACCTCTGAAGGCATAGGGAACACCCCTTGAGGAAGTACTCCAAACAACAAGTAATACACGACAACTCCAAAAGCATAGGAATCTTGCAACCTATCTTCAGAGCACCTCTCTGGCGCATGAAATAGCAATATCTGCTTTAACCTTTCTTCTATAGGCTCATTATTCTGAGCTATTGCTTCCTGCAACATGCTCTCTTTTAATAAAGAAGCAAACCCCAGCTCAGGAAGCACTATCTCTGGAGCCTCCCTAGAAACATCCACATGTACAGAATACAAATAGATTCCCCCATGCGCGAGCCCTTTTTCATGAGCATAATCCAGAACTGCAGCGAGCTGGCTAGCAAAAGCGACTACTTCTAACTCTGATAAAGGCTGAGAACGGCTTGCTAAATACTGCGGCAAGGATAACAACGGAACTTCTCTTTCTGGTGTAATTAAAAAATACTGTCCAGAAGACTGCGATACATTTTCTATAGGAAGCATACTTCTATGCTTGAACGTAGCCAACTTCACAATCACCTCATGAAAAGGCTCCATAAAGGCTTCTGAAGATGCATAATGCGAAAATAATAACTTTAAAATGTAGCGTTTCTTTATAAAACGATGCTCAACAACAAAATCCTTGCTCCATAAAGTTTGACCAAGACGACGAAGAATCCTATAGTCACCTAAAAACTCTACTTCTATATCCTTTCCACTTTCCATTAAAAAGGCTCCTGTCGTATTGGGATATCCTTGCACTAATTAGCTAACTATAGTAAGGGGAAACGAAGATTGCAATATACAAAGAAACACAAAAAAAGAATGTTAGAGAAAACTTCTAACATTCTTTTGCTCAGGAAACTTTATTCTCTAGCAACTAGAGAATAAGCCGCTATTATTCCTGACCTTTATCTGATGTTGCACCGCCACTTAATGGTTGTGCACCTTCCGAGGACACGCCGGAAACCCCTTCATTTCCACTCGAAGATCCCTCTGATCCGGAAGCACCACTTCCCTCACCTACACTTCCTACACCACCGTCACTACCTTGTCCAGATCCATCTTCTGAGGGCGGAATTAAAGGAATACCTTCTTCATCACCAACCTCCGCTTTAACTCCATCTGATAAACGTCCAACGCCGGCCAATCTTAGCATTAACATAACAGCCCAAGCAAGAGCTACCATTCCAAAAAGAACACAACCAATTCCAGCAACTACTCCTAGGCCACAGCACGAAGTAATACTTACAATCCCAGAAAGCAAAGCTCCAAGGCTTGCTAAAGCTACGACAACAGCCAGAACAACCCTTGCAATGCCAGAAGCTTTGTTTTCAAAAGCAGGAATTGCTTTAGGTGAACAATCAACACTCCCTATACCAGAACAACATTCTTTCAAAAATAACATGAAATTCTCCGAAAATTAAAATTTTTAAAAAACTCGTTTTTAAATTTCTTAAGTAAATCGCTAACAAGTCATGCTTATTCTCGCCTGAAATCTATACAACATAAGCAGAATCAAAAGCACTGTCCCCCAAAATAAACTCCCAACACTCTTAAAACGTAATACACAAAATAATAAGCGGAGGAACCTTAGCATAAGGCTACAAAACAGTAAACAAGAAAAAGTCTACAAAACTTCCTATATTTAAAACCTAAGGAGCTACTGTATTTAGTTTTTTTAAAACTTCGACATATAGCATAGAAGAATGCAATGTTTCTTGAGATACCCCTTGGGATTCTGCTAATTCTCTGGCACGAAGAAAATAATGCAAAGCCTTAGCATAATCGTAGCGTTCGCATAGAATCTTACATAGTTTTAAGTGGAGGACAAGATCCTGGGGAGAATCTTGAACGCACCTTTCAAGAAGAGCCACGCCCTCAGCTATTTTCCCTAAGTGAAAAGCGATAGAAGCTAAACGACGATAACCCTCACAGCACTTTGGAGAGTTTTTCATAGCTTTCTTTAGCTCTTCTCCATATTGAGTGATTTCTTGATACGTCAATCCTGGATCTTGAAACAACAGAGACAAGGTTTTGTCATCAATATTTCCATGTAAATAATCATAGTTCATCGACCCTTGAACTTCTGCTTGGGGACTGTGCTTAAGAAGATGCTTTCCCTCTTTCTTTTTCCCTTGAAGGATTCTCACAAACCCCAGGAGCTCTTTGAGTTCTTCATCCTCAAGATATTTCAAAGCTTTCTCATAGGAAGCTTCTGCCTCAGCATATTTTTGTTTTTGCAAAGCAAAAGATCCCTGATTCATAAAGGTCAACCCAAGAATTTCTTTAGGAGTACGTATGCGTAATTTCTTAGGATCTAAGCTATTATCATAACTCTCTGTAGAAAGGTGCCTCCCTCCTGCGGTTGTTTCAATATTGACCTCTCCTTCAAGATAGCGCAAATAAATATGTCCTGGAGGAGTAACAGCTTCTAAGGGGACTCCCACGCGCTGAGACAAAGCGAAATACAAAGAAGAAACTCCTAAACACACACCAAATTTCCTATCAGCTACAGAAGAAAGAAAAGAAAATTCATCCGAAAACATTTCTTTTTTAGAAGGGTAACGTATACCTTCTTCGTAAAATAGAATCCGATTCATTGCTTCTATTGTCACCTTATGGTACTCTTTAGATCCTAGAGCATAATGCTCCCTATCTAATGCACGCAAACGCTCTACGTGAATCCGCAATGCCAAAATATCAAGGACTCTACCATAATACCGAGCTTTCTCTTCGGCAGCATCTGAAAACTCCGCGAATACCAAAGCTCTGCCAAGATCCTTCTCGGGGTCTATACTAGAGGAAGAGTCTGACAAAGACAAAACCAATCCCTCACAAGAAAGTTTATCTATGACGCTTTGTTCTTCTTCTAAGAGAACTTTATTTTCTTTCTCTAAAATACTCCTAACAAATAAAAGTACTTCGCTCTCCTGTAGAGAAGGAAATAGTTGAAGAAGCCTTTGAAGGCTAAGCTGATCTCGATAGAGATGATAATAAGCGCAGAGGCTTTCTAAATTATAGGGATCAATATTCCAAAACTTCTCTTCTATGTGTTTGTGCTTCTCTCCATTCTTGAAGCTTCCCACCCCATGGAGATCCCCGAAAAGTAACAAACAACAACATAAAGCTCGCTTAAACATCCTATCCGAATCCTACTCGTTATAAGATTCTTATAAAATGAAACTAAGCCCAAAAAGATTAAAAGTCTGTAGAAAAAGGCCTATCCTATATTCTACACAACTTTTTAAATGAGCATCTCTTAAAGTTCTTTATCTAGAATCAAAACAATAACGGAATCCTTGAGATGCTTTCGCTTTTTTAAATAGATTAAAGAACTTCGAGTTAACAAAAGAAAAAGAAGACATAAAAATCCGAGAAGAATATTCTTGTTCAAAATTTTTTATACAAGTAGACAACCCTATTCTTAGATACCTATGGTAGAAAATTTAAATGAAAAGCTTGCCAATATCCTTATTCACTATTCTCTAAATGTACAACCAGAAGATCATGTATGGTTACGAGGAGACATTTCAGGGCTTCCTCTGCTTACTTGTGTGTATCGACAGCTTATCGATATGGGAGCTTTTGTACATAGTGATATTGGCATAAGTTCTTGGGACGAACATCTCGCTCGCTTTGGAAATGAAAAACAGTTGACCTGTCCTCCTATGATAGGGGAGCATCTAGCACAAAACTGCAATAAAAACTTGCAGATTCTCTCTACAACAAATACACAGATGCTACATGGAATCCCTTCTCAAAAGCTGGCTTTACTTAATCAACGTCGTAAAAACATCTTAAAAACGATTTTACAACGCTCTGCCTCTCGTGAGCTTGACTGGACGCTTTCTTTAGCTCCTTGTTCTGCATTTGCTCAAGAGGCACAGATGGGGCTTGAAGCATTCCAGGAGCTTTTTTATAAAGCTTGTTTCTTGGATTCTCCTGATCCCATAGCAAAATGGAAAGAGCTCTCAGAGCAACAAGCAGAGATAATTCGTTTCTTAGAGACAAAAACCCGCCTACACATCAAAACTCCTGATACAGAGCTGTTTGTTCATATTGAAAATATGAAGTGGAAAAACTGTGATGGGAAGCGTAATTTCCCCGATGGAGAAATCTTTACAGGTCCCAATCTCAAAGCGCACTGTGGGGGTGTAAATGGTCGTGCACGTTTTCCTTTTCAAACAATTTTTGCTGGTGTTGTAGTTGAAGATATCCAACTGACTTTTAGAAAGGGTCGTGTAGTGGCCGCTACAGCAAAAACCAATCAAGACTTCCTTCATGCAATGTTAGAGACCGATGAGGGAGCAAGAAATGTTGGGGAGATCGCTATCGGAACGAACAGTGCTTTAAAGCAAATTACAAAAAATATCCTTCTCGATGAAAAGATAGGTAAGACCTTCCATCTTGCTCTAGGAGCAGGATATCCCGAGACAGGAAACACAAATGTTTCTGCTCTACATTGGGATCTTATTGGAGATCTTAGGGAAGGCAGTATGTTTGCTGACGATATCTGCTTCTATTGCGACGGCCAGTTCCTTTTCGATGGTTGGCCGCGTCTTTAGTTCCTTATTTCTCAGCAGGAGGTACCTTTTTAAACAAAACAACATCTTTAGCCATAGAGAGCTCGATAGAGGTATCAGGCTGGATGTCCCCTTTCAAAAGAGCCTTGGATAATAATGTCACGATTTTCTGCTGAATGAGGCGCTTTAAGGGACGAGCACCAAAGGCGCTATCATATCCCTGCTCACTAAGATATAGTACTACAGAGTCGTCCCAAGATAAAGATATGCGTCTTTCAGCAAGTCTTTGCGCAACCCTACGCATCTGAATGCCAACAATTTTTACAATATCTTCAGTAGTTAGAGGAACAAATGGCAGGATCTCATCAATACGATTGATAAACTCAGGGCTAAAGTATTGCCTTAATACAGAGGAAACCACAGAAAGAATCTTCTCCTTAGAGACTGCGCTTCCTTTCTTGGCACAATAATCCGCAAGCTCTTGAGAGCCAATATTCGAAGTCATGATAAATAAAGCATTTTTGCAGTTAACCTTACGTTTCTTACTATCTGTAAGAATCCCTTCGTCAAAAATTTGTAGGAGAATATTAAAAACCTCTTTATCTGCCTTTTCAATCTCATCAAAAAGAACTACAGAATAGGGACGCCTACGTAAAGCTTCTGAGAGACTCCCTCCCTCTTCATACCCTACATATCCTGGAGGAGAGCCAATCAATTTTGATACGGAATGCTTCTCCATATACTCCGTCATATCAAAGCGAATCATTGCCTCTTCTTTATTGAACAGTAGATCTGCAAGAGCTTTTGCTAATTCTGTCTTTCCTACTCCTGTAGGCCCTAAAAATAAAAACACTCCCAAGGGACGCTGTGGATCACTAAGCCCTACTCGAGCTGCACGGATAGAATCACTCACAGCAGAAATTGCAAAGGGCTGCCCTACAACTCGCTCTTCTAAAATCTCTTCTAAAACTAAAAGTTTCTCAGCTTCTCCCTCGAGCATTTTTTGGACAGGGATCCCTGTCCAATTGGCAACAACCTGAGCTATCAATCTCTCGTCTACCTCTTCTTGAAGCAGGCGGTTGTCTCTCTTATTCAATGACTCTTCAGCTTTTTTAATCTCCTCTTCTAAAGCAGGAATTAAACTGTAGCGCAACTCAGCAACGCGATTATAATCCGCAACACGCTCAGCTTCTTCCTCTGCGAACTTCATGTTCTCAAGAGAATTTTTCTTTTCCTTAAGCTTGGATATGAGCTTTTTCTCTTCGTCCCACTGTAAACGCAGGCCTGCAAGCTCTTCCTTAACAGCATCTATAGATTTCTGCATCGCAGCAGCTTCTTCTTGATACGAAGCAGTCTTCTCTCGCTTTATTGCTTCTTGCTTAACGATCAAAGCAGAAAGCTCGCGCTCCTTCTCATCAATAGGGAGAGGCAAACTACCAATTTGCATACGAATCAAACTTGCAGCTTCATCTATTAAATCGATTGCCTTGTCTGGCAAAAAGCGATCCGTAATGTAACGATATGAAAGCAAAACAGCAGCACTTAACGCTCCCTCGGTAATACGTACGCCATGGAAAATTTCATACTTTTCTCGTAATCCTCGCAATATAAACACTGCATCTTCTAGGGAGGGCTCTGTAACAAAAACAGGCTGAAAACGCCTCTCTAAAGCAGCGTCTTTCTCTATATACTTCTGGTATTCATTTAGCGTTGTTGCTCCTATGCAATGTAGAGAACCTCGAGCTAATGCTGGCTTTAGCAAATTTGCCGCATCCATTGCGCCATCTGTAGCTCCTGCCCCAACTAATGTATGCACCTCATCAATAAACAAGATGCTCTCTCCCTCTCCAGATTCAATATCTTTCAAGACACTTTTCAACCGCTCTTCAAACTCCCCGCGATACTTGGCCCCGGCAATCAAAGCTCCCATATCCAAAACGTAAAGCTGCTTCTCCTTTAAAGACTCAGGGACATCCCCCTGAACTATACGCAAGGCAAGCCCCTCTGCAATCGCAGTTTTCCCTACACCAGGCTCCCCTATAAGCATAGGGTTATTCTTCGTCCTTCGGGACAATACTTGAATTGTTCTACGGATCTCCTCATCGCGACCAATGACCGGATCTAACTTCCCCTCGCGAGCAATCGCTGTAAGGTTTTTACAATACTTTTCTAACCCTTTTAAATTGGTTTCTGCACTAGGAGAATCCATACGATGTCCTTGCCTTATTTTTGTAATGAGTTGCTTAAGATCAGCTAGGGAAGTCTTTGTAGTCTTTGTCCACGAAGCAAATGGTTCCTTATTGGACTTCCAAAATGCCAATAATAGATGGTCTCCAGAGAGATACTCATCTCCTAACTCCCTAGCTTGATTTTTTGCTTCCATAAGAAGATTTTGTAGTCCTGGGGAAGGCTTAGGAACAGCATTACCATCAACAACGGTAGGTTCTCGGGAAAGCACATCCTCAACAGCGGCACTTAATAAGCTCGCATTCGCATGAATATCCTTAATAATTAAATAAAATAAGGATTCCGTATTTTCTAACAGAAACTTCAGTAGATGATTTTCTGTAACATAGACATGATGCTGAGATTGCGCATATTCCAAAGCCTTTTCTAAAGCTTCTCTAACGGCATCAGAAATTTTATCCATAAATCAAATCCCCCAACCAGTCTCAGAAAACAAGTCTTTCATTACATAGAAGAAACAAAAAAGCTACCTATTTTTCTTGAGAAGCCTCTAAAGATTGCGCTTCCAAGTGTTTCTGACGACGCTTCCATTTTTGGCTATACTGATACAATAGCCCATAATTTCTCACAGTAAATGCTACGTCATGACATTCATTTAAAAATTTATCGATCTTCTCTATGCGAGAAGCATTTAAACACTCAGAAAAACGACTAGCACAATTTTCTATAGATTCTGCAGCACGCTGAACATGAGACATCACAGGAAGCTCCTTATGCGCACCTAACACATGGGAAATTTTCAAAGAGACCTCATGCACCTCATCTTTTAGAGCAGAGACAGCCTTATCAGCCTTATCTAAACAGTGCATGAGCTTATCCAACGGATCAATGTTTTGTCCAAAGACAATATCCTGAGAGGAAATTCTCTCGCTATCTTTCCGAGACTTGCTCGGAAAAATATTCACAATAGGCTCCCCTATGAGCTTCGGAGAATACATTGCAATGACGTCTCCCTTATATATAGGAATGTTTGAATCTATTTTCAAAACTAGCTTATAGCAACATAATTGCCCCTTAGGATCCTCTTTCTCTTCATCAATAATATTATGTATCGCCGCTACAGATCCTATAACACGCCCTGCAAAACACACGTTCATACCGCGCTCTGCTCCTCCAGCAACAGGGAAAGCTACATGGATCTCTTGTTTGCCATCTCCATGAGCTTTGGGGAAAAATACCGTTATGGCTAAAAAGCCCAAAACCCCCGCACACATCAACCACCCTAAAAACAACGGTTTGCGATCTTTTTTCAACACTGTGTTCTCCTTAAAAATTCTAGGTTGACGTTAAGCAAAAGAACTGACGCACTAAAGGGTCTTCTGTTTGTAAGAACTCCTGTTTTGAATACACCTTCGATATGGTTCCTTGATGATGAATAGCTATACTATCCGCAAGAGTCAAAGCTAAAGAAAGATCATGTGTTACAATCACTCCTCCCCTGCCCTGCTCATTTCGTAATTTTCCAATAATTTCTGTAATTTCACGACTCGTCATAGGATCCAGACCCGCTGTAGGTTCATCATAAAGCACCAACTTCGGAGAATAGATTAACGAACGCGCTAACGCGACTCTCTTAATCATGCCCCCAGAAAGCTTGCTTGGGGAAAACTCTGCAGCATACACAAGTCCTACATCTTGCAAAGCCTGAAATACCTTATCTTCGATTTCTTCATCGGAAAGCTTCTTTGACAACTCATTATATACGCGCAAACCAAAAGCAACGTTCTCTCTCACAGTGAGAAAATCAAACAACGCGCCTCCCTGAAATACCATTCCTATCATTAAAGGCTTAAGCTTCCCTTTATGAAGGAACTCCTTAGCATAGTGAATCTTACCAGAATCAGGACTTTCTAATCCCATAAGCTGGCGTAAAAGCACACTTTTCCCTGTTCCAGACTTTCCAAGAATCACCAAAATCTCATCAGGAAAAATTTTTAAAGACACCCCTTGTAAAACTGCATACCTAGATCCATCGTCATCCAGATAACTCTTATAAATATTCTCTACATGAATCCAAGGGGTCTTCATATCTTAAAAAAAACAATGAAAGATTGTCGTAATCACACAATTAATAAAAATAATCGATACATAGGAAATCACTACTCCCTCTGTGGTGACTTCAGTTACTCCCGTAATCCTTCGGTAGCGTCCCAACCCCTGATAACAGGCTAATGAAGTAATAAAAAAACCAAAGATCAAAGATTTCACAATTACCATGAACACGTCAAACGGCAAGATGTGTCCAGCAACCATATACCAATACTCCTGAGAGGGGATCTGAAAAGCATAACGACAGATCATGTATCCCGAAAAAATTCCCGACCATACGGCTATAATGACCAGCGCTGGCATCGTAATGATCCCTGCAATGATCCTAGGCAAAGCAAAATATTCTAAAGGATTTACCCCCAGAGAAGACATCGCACTAATTTGCTCTGTCATTCTTAACGTCCCTAAAAACGCTGCAATCGCCCCTCCAACTCTTCCAGAAAGTGCCAAAGCCGTAAGAACAGGGCCGATCTCTACCAAAATGCTCTTCACCACAAAAAACCCTATAGCACAAGAAAGACCATATACCCCTAATTGGTAATAGGACTGCAATGCAAGAACCACCCCAGTAATCACACCAGTAAGAATCACAACAGGCAATGAGCTTACACCAATAGCATAACCCTGTACACAGACAGCATGAAATAGACACTTCTTAAATGAAAAACTCTTGACAACCGCAAAGTTAAAGCCAAGCCAACGACTCAAACCTATAGGGAAAAGAAAAAGAGCTCTGCAAAAATTTTTCTTTACCTTCATAAAGAGAGTGATAAAACATTTACGAATTTTTTTTTGCAAATACTTTTATGAGGCTATCTATAATAACATTTCTTGCATAAGTAAGATTCTCTTCCGTATGTGCAGAAGAAAGAAAGCTCGCCTCTAAAGGAGACGGAGAGAGATACACCCCATCACGAAAAGCCAAACGATAAAATTCTTGAAACGCTAAAAGATCTACACGACGAGCTTCGTCTATATTTTTAGGGATATGCCGAGTGAAGAAAAGAGAAAACATAGATCCTTGTCGAGATAAAGACACAGGGAAGTCTCGAGAAACAATTGCTTCTTCTATAGGCTGATAGAAAAAGGTCTCTATCTCTTTAAGTCGTGAATAAAACCCCTCCTCTTGACACAGCTCCAAAGAACGCTTTCCCGCAGCCATGGATAAAGAGTTCCCAGAAAACGTCCCTGCTTGAAATACCTTCCCTTCAGGCATAAGGTGATCTAGTATCTCCCTAGGTGCAACAATCGCAGCTACAGGAGCTCCTCCTCCTAAAATCTTTCCATAAATAGCAATGTCAGGATGTAGATGAAAGACCTCGCGCGCTCCCCTAAGAGCCAAACGAAATCCCGTTACAACTTCATCCATAATTATTAGGCTTTGATAAAAGCGACATGTCGTAATAACTCCCTCTAGAAATCCAGAAAGAGGAGAAATGACCCCCATATTTGCACATACAGGTTCAAAAATCACTCCAGCAACATACTCTCCTATACAAGCCATTACGCTTTGGAATAATTCCAAGTCATTATAGGGAAGAGCGAGCACCATGGAGGAGCTAAAATCAAGATCTCTTAGGCTATCAAGAGTTTCATGGGAAACCTCTCTTTCATAAAGAAAGGCATCTGCATGGCCATGATACCCCCCAGAAAACTTCAAAATTACCGTCCTCTGTGTAATGCTCCGGGCAAGGCGGACGGCTGTCATAGCTGCTTCTGTCCCTGTAGAGACAAAACGCACTTTGTGTCCCTGCAAACCTAGAGAGTTAAGCAATGCCTTCGCAAAAGAAATCTCCATAAAAGAGGTCAATCCATAAGAAGCCCCTTGAGATGCTGCCATAGAAATGGCAGAAGTGATTTCAGGATGGCCATGGCCATGAATTAAGGCTCCCCAAGAACCACAAAAATCTACAAACTCCCTTCCTTTGCTATCTATAAAGATATCGCATTGTGCAGACACCACAATAGGAGGACAAATCCCTATAGAGCGACAAGCTCGCACTGGAGAATTTACGCCTCCTGGAAACACTTGACAAGCCTCGCTATATGCAACGCTAATATCAGACATTTCTGGTAATGTTGTCACACAAAGCCTCCATACTAAAATTGCGCTTATTCTTAAGGCATCTTAGTTTTAATGGCTAGAAAAAGCTAATTTAACAAGAGATTTTCAGGGACAGTAGCAAGAGAAGCATATCTCCCTCCCAAGTCTCGAAGAACCGAAGACCATAGATTCTCAGGCTCATGGAAAAAGACATAATCTTTGCTTGCACGAGACAAAAGCCATGCGCCCTCTAAAAACTCTCGTTCCAACTGACCTGCCTGCCATCCACTATAGCCAAAACATAGGTTTACAATTGTGCCCTCATCTTCAGAAGCCACATCTTGAAGAAAAGCAAGATCTCCTCCTAGATATACCGAAGGACAGATCTCCATAGTCTGCTCTGGAATCTCTGAACAAGAGTGTAACAACATCATTTGATTTGCTTGTAGCGGCCCCCCCATACAGAAACGCACGTTATCACTAGTAGTCTTCTCAAAAGAAAACACATCTTCAGAGAGTTCCAATCCTAAAGTTTTGTTTAAAATTAACCCGAATGATCCACTTAAGTTATGTTCACATAATAAAATCACACTACGAGAAAACACACCTTGTTCCATGTCCGGAGAAGCAATTAATAAAGACCCCTTCTCTAATAAGGCATAAGGAACTCTAGTCATTAGCGACCGCCTAAGTTTGCGTTTTTAATCTTCATAGGAAGTTACATGATCATAAACCGTCTTTGTACAAAGAATCGGAACTTTATGGGCAACAGCAAGAGGAATACTATCACTAGGACGCGCATCAACATCTGCAACATAGAGGAGATCTCCTTGCTTTTGTTCTAAAAACATCCTCGTATAAAAGATATCCTCTTGGTAGTCATGGATAACGACACGAGAAACACGAATATCAAACCCTGAGCAAACAAAATTCAATACCTCATGGGTACAAGGTCTCTCCTGAGGCATCTCCAAATAAGGAGGCATGGAAGTCATAGAAGTCACAGCAGAAATATCTAGCCCTCGGAAAGCTTTTGCCATAGAAACATGTCCATATATAGCAAATTTCTTTTCCTCCGTACCTAAAATAATTCCTGCATAATGACGAAAGCTTACAACTTTATAAAAATTCACTAGAACTAAAGGAACTTTCTCTAAAAGTTCGTTTTCAAAATTCATGTAGAGCCAGAATGTTTCTTATGAATTCGGCCATGGTTATCACCAAACCACACCTCAATGTCCTCTATAACAAACCCGACATCAATAATACCATGAATTTGTAACAGTTTAAGCAAATCCTCTTCCGGACGAGGATACATTTCCGGGACACGAATGTCATATATATAGTTGCCGTTATCTGTAAGGAAAAACTCTCCAGAGCTTGTGAGACGCCACGCTCCCCTATAACCCAAGCTCTCCATTGCAGAAATTACAGATCTCCTTCCAAACGGCGCAATCTCTACAGGAACCCCAAACTTCCCCAACACCGGAACTTGTTTACTCTCATCTACAAGAATAATACGACGTTTCGCAGACTGAAGAAGGATCTTTTCTCGAAAAATTGCCCCACCCCCCCCCTTAATCATACGCAGTTGAGGGTCAATTTCATCTGCTCCATCCACAACAAGATCTAAAGATAAAAATGTCTCTTCATTCTCCAAGGGAATACCTAGACTCTTGGCAAGCACGTAGGAATCCTGAGAAGAAGCCACAGCATGAATAGAAAGCTCTCGATTCTGGATCTCCCCAGCAAGAGCTCGGATGAACTCTCTAGATGTGGAGCCACTTCCCAAACCCAGAACCATCCCTGAGGAAACCTCAGAAAGAACACTACGCGCCAAATTCTTTTTCGAGAAAAGATAGGGATCCTGTTCCATAATGCTCTTCCTTATAAACTGTAAGCTTCTCACACCAAAACATACATATCTACATTTTTAGGAGCTTACGCCATTAAAACTTTTGTCTCAACGGGATTCCTAAAGGACATAATCCCAACCCAAAGATCCTCAAGAATACCTTCTCTATCTGCGATTTCCCACAAACAAAACTCGGCCAACCAATTGCGAAAAAACCCTCTGTAAATTAGTATGAGCCAAGACTTTTACCCTCTAAAAAAAATGAATGTTGCCGATCTCGTTACATATCTCGACACGCTTCTTTCTAGTAGCACATTTTCTGATTACGGCCCCAATGGCCTACAAGTAGGAAACTCCCATGCTCATGTATCCAAAATCGCAGTGGGAGTAACTGCAGACCTAAACACTATAGAACTCGCAGCAAAGCATAACGCAAATGTGCTTATTGTTCATCATGGGCTATTTTGGAAAGGCATGCCCTATCCCTTAACAGGAGCCCTATATAAACGCATCCAACAACTTTTTCACCACGACATACATCTCCTCGCCTACCACCTTCCTTTAGATGCTCATCCAACCTTAGGAAACAACTGGAAAACAGCTTTAGATCTTCAATGGCAAAATCTAAAACCTTTTGGCTCTTCTCTTCCTTATCTTGGCGTGCAAGGATCTTTTCCTCCCATACCCATAGAAGCATTTATAGACACCCTTTCATACTACTACAAAGCGCCCGTGCTAGGCAAAGCTTTGGGAGGACCTAACACCATCTCTTCTGCAGCGCTGATATCCGGAGGAGCTTATAAAGAGCTCTCCCATGCTGCAAATGAAAATATAGACTGCTTTATCACTGGGAACTTCGATGAACCTGCCTGGTCAACAGCCCTAGAAAATCACATCCATTTCCTTGCTTTCGGACATACAGCAACAGAAAAGGTTGGTCCTAAAGCTCTATGTGAGCACTTACAAAATCACCTTAACATTACAACCACATTTATCAATACCATGAACCCATTTTAGCCCCGATGAACATAAAGATTCTTTCTTGGCTTTTTCTAAAGAATTCCCTTATAGTAACTTTCCTTTTACTACAACGAGCGGATCTTATGGCAATAGAAACACAGCGTAAGCATACTCCACAAAGAAACGAAGTAGCACAAGAAGACTGTTGGGACCTCTCGCCACTTTATGCAAATAGAGACGCATGGAAACAAGATCTTGATCTCTGCTCTTCTAGAAGAGACCGCTCTCCTATCTGGCCAGAGCTCTCCCCTTCTAATTATAATATTGAAAATCCCGACTCTCTACACTCTCTTCTTACACAAATGTTTTCTATAGAGAGAAAGCTAGACAAGCTCTACACATACGCTCATCTCCTGCATGATCAAGATATTACTAATCAAGAGGCCGTAGGAGATCTGAAATCCATTACTTATCTCTACACGCTGTTTTCTGAAGAAATCTCTTGGATTCAACCTAGCCTTATTGCTCTTTCTCAAGAAAAAATTGAAAAAATCTTATCCAGCCCACGCCTTAAAGAATATCGCTTCTACTTAGAAAAAATCTTCCGTTTAGCTCCCCATACAGGGACCCCAAATGAAGAAAAGATTCTAGCTTCCTCCTATGCGGCTTTGGAAACTGCGTATAAAGCATTCTCTGCTCTTAATGACTCTGATATTCCCTTTGGTCACGCTCAAGACTCTCAAGAACAAAGCTATCCTTTATCCCATGCATTAAGTTCTTTATATATGCAATCTCAAGATCGAGAATTGCGACGCACAACCTACCTAGCGCAATGCCAACGCTATCATAACTTCCGTAATACCTTTGCGAATCTTCTTAATGGGAAAGTCCAGGCGCATCTTTTTGCTGCTAAAGCAAAGAATTATGCATCCTGCTTAGATGCAGCTCTTTTTGGCAACAATATCCCTGTATCTGTATATACTAACCTTATCAACGAAACAAAAAAGCATACCCATCTCATTTCACAATACTTTTCTTTGAAAAAACAGGCACTAAAGCTTCAAGATTTTCATTTTTACGATGTCTATGCCCCGATAAGCACAGTAGAGGAAAAGCGATATACATATGAGGAAGGTGTAGATCTAGTCTGCTCCAGCCTCCATCCCTTAGGAAAAGAGTATGTCGAAATTTTACGCAATGGTTTGCTTTCTGAGCGATGGGTGGATAGATACGAAAACCAAAGTAAGCGTTCCGGAGCATATTCTTCAGGGTGCTATGATAGCTTCCCCTACATTCTGTTGAATTACTCAGGAACGATTAGTGATGTTTCGACAATTACACACGAAGCTGGCCACAGCATGCATTCTTATTTTAGTAGAAAAGCTCAGCCCTTCCATGACTCTCAATATCCTATCTTCTTAGCAGAGATTGCTTCCACTTTTAATGAAATGCTTCTTATGGAAGCTCTTCTCAAAGAAGATCAACCTAAAGAAGAGAAGATTTCTACACTTGCAGAGTCTTTAGATAGGATATTCGCCACTCTATTTCGCCAAGTATTTTTTGCTGCTTTCGAACTAGAAATCCACACAGCAGCAGAAAAAGGGATCCCTTTAACAGAAGAATTTCTATCTACAACATATAGGAATCTACAGCATCAATTTTATGGTGAAATCGTCACTTTTGACGAGCTCTCCTCTATTGAGTGGGCAAGGATCCCCCACTTCTACTACAACTTTTACGTATATCAATACGCAACAGGAATTATCGCAGCTTTATGCTTTGCTGAAAAAGTTCTTTCACAAGAAGAAAACGCCTTAGAACTTTATATGACTTTCTTAAAAAGTGGCGGATCCGACTATCCACTAAATATTCTAAAGAAGTCAGGTGTAGATATGACAACTGCAATTCCTATGCAAAAAGCTTTTTCGTTTATTTCTAAACAAATTGCCACTTTAACCCACTTACTGACATTAAGCTAAGCAAGTTTTTAGCACTCTCACCCCAAGAACGCTAAAAACATTGCTAAAAAACGAAGCTTTTGCTATTGTAGCTTCAAAACTTACGAAGTCTCTTAGAACGTAAAACATAAGGAGCTTATAACATGTCAGATCAAGCAACGATTCTCCGAATTCAACCCTTGGGAGACAGAATTCTTGTCAAAAGAGAAGAAGAAGATGCTTCTACTCGAGGCGGTATTATCTTACCAGATACAGCGAAGAAGAAGCAGGATAGAGCAGAAGTCCTCGTTTTAGGAACAGGAAAACGTAACGATGATGGCCAAGTTCTTCCTTTTGAAGTGAAAGTTGGCGACACCATTTTAATGGATAAGTATGCAGGTCAAGAAATTACCATCGATGGCGAAGAATATGTTATTCTACAATCCTCCGAGATTATGGCCATTCTCAAGTAGTAAACCGTTCATCTAAAGAAAAAGTTAAGGAGCACAACGATGGCAGCAAAAAATATTAAATATAACGAAGAAGCCAGAAAAAAAATTCATAAAGGAGTAAAAACCTTAGCAGAAGCTGTAAAAGTCACCTTAGGTCCTAAAGGAAGACATGTAGTTATAGATAAAAGCTTTGGATCTCCTCAAGTTACTAAAGATGGAGTTTCTGTAGCTAAAGAAATTGAGCTCGAAGATAAACATGAAAATATGGGAGCTCAAATGGTTAAAGAAGTTGCTAGCAAAACGGCGGACAAAGCTGGCGATGGAACTACAACCGCAACTGTTCTTGCAGAAGCTATTTACAGTGAAGGCCTCAAAAACGTCACAGCTGGGGCAAACCCTATGGATCTTAAGCGAGGGATCGATAAAGCTGTTAAACTCGTCGTGGACGAATTAAAAAATATTAGCAAGCCAGTACAACATCACAGAGAAATCGCTCAAGTCGCTACGATTTCCGCAAATAATGACTCAGAAATTGGAAATCTTATTGCTGAGGCAATGGAAAAAGTTGGTAAAAACGGGTCTATTACAGTAGAAGAAGCTAAAGGTTTTGAAACTGTACTTGACGTTGTTGAAGGAATGAACTTCAACCGCGGTTATCTTTCTAGTTACTTCTCTACAAATCCTGAAACACAAGAATGTGTATTAGAGGATGCTCATATTCTTATCTACGATAAGAAAATTTCTGGAATTAAAGATTTTCTCCCTGTTTTACAGCAAGTTGCAGAATCAGGTCGTCCTTTGTTAATCATTGCAGAAGATATCGAAGGTGAAGCTCTAGCCACTTTAGTTGTTAATAGAATCCGAGCAGGCTTTAGAGTCTGTGCTGTAAAAGCTCCTGGCTTTGGTGACCGAAGAAAAGCAATGCTCGAAGATATTGCAATTCTTACAGGTGGACAGTTGGTAAGCGAAGAGCTTGGCATGAAGCTTGAAAATACAACATTGGCAATGCTAGGAAAAGCTCGAAAAGTTATCGTAACGAAAGAAGACACTACAATTGTTGAAGGTTTAGGAAACAAAGCAGATCTTGAAGCTCGTTGCGAAAATATTAAAAAGCAAATTGAAGATAGCACTTCAGATTATGATAAAGAAAAACTTCAAGAGCGCTTAGCAAAACTTTCTGGTGGAGTTGCTGTAATTCGCGTTGGTGCTGCTACAGAAATTGAAATGAAAGAGAAAAAAGACCGTGTAGATGATGCTCAACATGCAACGCTTGCTGCTGTTGAAGAGGGAATTCTTCCTGGTGGAGGAACAGCATTGATCCGCTGTATCCCTGCTTTGGAAAACTTCCTTTCTACACTTACAAATGAGGATGAGAAAATCGGTGCTCGTATTATCTTAAAATCCTTATCAGCTCCATTAAAACAAATTGCAGTTAATGCAGGTAAAGAAGGAGCGATCATTTATCAGCAGGTCTTAGAACGCTCTGCGAACGAAGGCTATGATGCTTTAAAAGATACTTATACAGACATGATCGAAGCAGGAATTTTAGATCCTACTAAAGTTACTCGCTCAGCATTGGAAAGTGCAGCGTCTGTTGCAGGACTTCTCTTAACTACAGAGGCATTAATTGCGGATATCCCTGAAGAGAAACACTCTCCAGCAGTTCCTGCAATGCCAGGAGCAGGAATGGATTATTAGTCCTAAAGCATTTAAATCTTGCTTTTACTACAAAGGTCTCTTTTCTTTCTCTTTTGAAGAAAAGAGACCTTTTCGTTTTGAATTATTTCTTCATGTTCTATCGTAGCTATTACATTACTAAACTTCACGTATAGACATGTTTAAACTCATCAAAAACCTATGTTTTATAGGTTGTTGCATTGTCGGTTACTTTTGGCTAAGAAAAGAAAGCCTGGTAGAATCATGGCTATCGACACAACTACATACTCAAGTATCTGTAGGACGTATTTCACTAAAGACTTCGGGAATTAAAATCCGCCATTTATGTATCTATAATCTCCTCTCCTCTGATCGCTTCCCCTATGCAGCAGAAATGGAATATGTCAACATCCGTTTCTCCCTTATTTCCATGCTGCTAGCAAAAAAAGTTGAAATCTCTGATATCTTCGTGCACGGAACAAACTTTACTATATTCCCATATGATGACAACAACCAGACAAACTGGTCCTTACTTTGGAAAAACCTTCTTCCTGTAAAGTCTCTCTCAAAAACAACAGAAGGGATTTCCTCAAAGATAGATAGAACTCCCATACTCATAAAGCGCTGCATCTTCGTAAACACACGTATGCATGGACGCTCGCAAAATAAAGACTTCTCTCCTCTCGCTGTTCCCTCTTTAGAATTCCAAAGCACAAAAACCCTACCTACCCCCTCCATTGCACTCTCCTCTTTACTTTACCTTGCTGTAGAAGAAAGTCTATACCACCTCAGACTACCTGGAGATATTGTGAAGCCACTAGCACAACAATCTCGAGAATACTTTTACTCCACATACCCAGGATTTCAAGACCACATTAAAGAAAAACCACCCTATGTAAAACCTACAGAAGAAATCATGGGATTCATAAGGGACCTCCTCTTTCTCTAATCCCCCCTCCATCAGATGAATCCGACTAAACATCACTCCGAAATATCTTGACTTTTCTTTGATCTTTTTATAGCATTTTTGGCTATAAAGCTGTTCCGGAGTAGCTCAGCGGTAGAGCAGTGGACTGTTAATCCATTGGTCGTTGGTTCGAACCCATCCTCCGGAGTCTTTTTAACTTCTTTTCGGGAATGGCAACATGGTATCACAGATTGCCCCTTCTCCAGTTATTAAAGGTACGAAGGAATGCTGTTTCCAGTACATCAAGGCATTTTCTGAGAAAAAAGTTCTGCTTCCAGTACTCACCTGTAGTATTATATTTGTTTCCATTGTTTCCTGTATTTTATCTTTAACTTCTTTACTGCTCTCACCAATCCTAGTATTTGCCTCTATAGCAACTGTTGGTTTGTGTATTATCTGTGTAATTCTTCTGCTGCTACTTCGAGATAAATTAAAACAGCGCTCTGCAAAAATAGAGCTGCTATCTCAGCCCATTCTTCCTAAAAATACGCCCACGACATCCCTTCAAAGAATTGTCTCTATTGCAAAAGAAGCCGCTTTAATAGCCTCTGAAGTGAAAGAAAAGGAGCAATTGTTCCCAAATATGCAAGAATGGGCAGCAATATTTCTTAAAGATCCAGCTTTTCTATTAAAATGCGCGTTAAATACTTGGGAATATCAAGACACTCCAGAAGGAGGGATTCTTACAAGTCCTAGGGTAGATTTTGATGTGATTCTCACCTTAGATTCTAATGCCGAAATACAACAATTGAAAAATGAGATAGATGACTCCCTAAAAGTAACCTACCTAGAACAAATCTTAGCTACAGGCATTACGAAAGGATATGCAGGGAGCCTCCTAAGAAGAAATGAAGTCGAGGAGTCGTCTACATTAGATCGAGAAGACTTCATGGTGATTTCCTCAAATATGGAAATTCTCGAGCAAGGGAGCACTCAAGAAGAAATTTTATACAAGGTATTTCGAGAAAGTTTCCTTCTTTACTACACAGCACTTTTACAAAATCTAGGGACTTCTCTTCTTGTAATCCAACCTCTTGGAAGAAACAGCACAAATAGCACTGTCCAACATATTGAGTGGTTGGCTTTGTTCGCTGCCCTAGAACAAGCGCAATATAGTAACCATATCCTCTCCCCTAAGGAGTATTGGAAACACTGGGTCGAGAAAAATTGTTACAGCAGCCTCCATGCTCCCTTTAACTTAATAAGAGGACATAGCACAACAGACCTTGCTATAGAAGCTCTAATGCTTTCTAATATGAATATGCATCCTGAATTTCTAAATCTTATACGTAATTACAGCAAGCAAGCGTAAACTTTAAAATAAAAGTCTTAACAAAAGATTCTTACGATAGCAATCAAGCGTCTGCGATTCTTTTTGTAGGATTTCTCTAGCTTTCTTAACATTTTCTTGAGGTTGACTACAGTAATGAGGCAGATACTCAATGTGAGGGCCAGAAAGGACCGCAAGCCCATTGCCAAAACGTCGAGATATGATACTTGCAGGCTGCCCTTCAATATCACTATAGCGAGCTTCTATATAGATTTCTGGATGGGTTTCTGGAGCCATGAAGAAACATCCCCCATTAAATAGGGCCCAGCCATCCCCAAATTCGGAAAATATTTGCTTTGAAGCTCTAACTCCAATAGGACAAGTATAGGAGAAAAGGTTTCCATAGGCAGGCCCCTTAGCCATTCCAGGAAAAAAACCTAAATCGCGGACTCCAGAAAGAACATTGCCGTCAGGCTCTTCAAAGTACAGCTCCTTAGCTCCAAAATATGCCCCTGCGCAGATTCCTAAATATCTGCCGCCGTGACGGACATATTCTGATATACGCGCTGTACCTAAACCATGAAGCTTTTTATGATAGGGCCTATCCGCTCCTCCTGGGAAAATCAAAAGACTCGTAGTTTCTTCCCAAACAGGATCATAAAGGATAAACTGGCCATCAACACGAAGGATCTCTTGTTCTATTCCTAGTGAAGCAAGGCCTTCCTTAAGAAAACGCAATGTATGCCGAAGATAGTATGGAGAGACTCCTGTATCAGAATAAACCAAGATCCGAGTTTGCTTTACTGAGCTCATATCTACAAACAAAAATCAAGAAATATTATAGGAAGCAGGTGATCCACAAAAATCCTTATTATGATAAAATTGTGAAAGCCTTATTCTAAATTAGGTCCAAACGCCATGTTTTCCAGTCAACATCAGGTCTCCTCTACACAAAGCATATCCAAAGGAATCTTCTACGGACTCGTTTCTTGTTTTTATTGGGGCATTGTTTTTGTTATCCCCAACCTTCTTCAAACATTTGGAGAACTAGATATTGTTCTGACACGTTATACCACATTTGGGATTTTTTCTCTGATTACCTGTTTAGCGACAAACCGAAGGATTTTCAGAGAAACTCCTTTGAAAACTTGGTCCGCCATGTTATTATGGTCGTTTCTGATCAACCCCGTCTATTACTTCGGGGTTACTATAGCAATACGCTACGTCGGATCAGCTCTGACGGTAATGATTGTAGGGCTTGCCCCTATAGTTATACTTTGTTTTTCAAATATAAAACAAAAAGAACTCTCCGGAATCCTCCTATTTATCATTAGCTGCATTACCTTTTCTGGGGTTGTCCTTACCCATATCTCAGATCTCCATACTTCCTCAGTTACAGCAACTCCCCTTCAGTACATCTTTGGAGTCGGAGCAGCGCTATTCTCAACAGGGCTCTGGGTAATATACGTTATCTATAATCAAAAGCTTTTGGAAAAAAATCCGAGCCTGTCCCCTGAAAATCTTTGTCACCTTCTGGGGATCACAGCATTGGTTGTATGTTTACCTTTAATTATTATTTTCGATGCGTGCGGAATTACCCATATTAGCACAGTACTAACTTCCTATCCCATGTCTCAGCGTTTTGTTTTTGCTGGGTTATGCGCTACGATGGGAGTATTTTCTTCAGCATTAGCTATTACCTCTTGGAACAAGGTTAGCCGCCATTTGTCTCCATCCTTACTTGGCACGATGCTAATTTTCGAACCCATTTTTGGCTTAATTCTTTCTTATCTTTATGCTCAAAGCTTTCCGAAATTTCTCGAAGGCATAGGAATTACTTTAATGTTAGGGGGGAGTCTCTTGAGTCTTATCCTATTCGGAAAGAAAAAAAGAAATACCCAAGAAGAAACTTCTAAATATTCTCTTGAATAACTCCTAAGAACTAGTGGATTAAAAATTTCATAATTATTACCTTATAAGAACTTTACCTAGTTCTCCTAGGATTCCACTGAAGTCAAATAAAAAAAGTTCTATGGAGAAAATCTACGGCAACATAGAGCGAATCTTAGTTGAAGATCCACAATCTGGGGATCTTACCGCACATGTGAAAATCCCTCATAAGGAAGAGGTTGTTCTTGTTAGAGGGCAACTCCCTCAAGTTTTTCAGCAGCTGGGAACTCTTTTACATCTTTATGGGGAGTGGTGCCAAACACCAAATCTTGGAAAATACTTCCAAATTGAAAAGTATGATCTTCCTAAGCCCTATGAAACTCGGGGAGTATTTAATTACCTGACCTCCAAGCTTATCAAGGGGATCGGTCCAAAACTAGCGACAAAAATCATTGAAACCTTCCAAACGGAAACCCTAAATGTCCTAGACCTCACTCCAGAACGCCTTATTGAAGTCCCCGGAATTAGCAAAGCCCGCGTAGAGAGCCTATGTCAACAACTCCATGAACAAAGAACACTTAGATCTACACTGCTCTTTCTACAGCAATACAATATTGCTATCCACTATGGCGTCAGGATCTTTAAGAAATATCAAGAGAAATCTATAGAAAAGATCTGCGAGGATCCCTTCCTTCTTGCTCGGGAGATCGAAGGAATAGGCTTTAAAACTGCAGACTTTATCGCCATGCGTTTGGGTATTCCTCCAAATTCCCGTAGTCGTTTATGTGCAGGAATACAACACTGCTTAGAAGAACTTCAGGAAGAAGGCCATACCTGCTATCCCATTCAGGCGCTTGCGGAGATTGTTACAAAGCTTCTAAACCAAGATCTCCCAACAAAGCTTATCCATCATGAGGATATCCTTGCACAAATCTCTCAGATGCAAGAAAGCAAGTCTTTATGTGTCCATGAGATTGATGGGATCCTTCATGTATGGACACGCTACCTCTATCTTGCAGAACACACAATTGCTGGGGATTTAAAAAGGATCCTTTATTCTTCAAGAAAGATCCGCCCTATAGATGGAGATAAAGCCATAGCTTGGGTAGAGGAAAACCTTAATCTTAACTTGGCTCTAAAACAAAAAGAAGCTGTTAAGGCGTGTTTTTCAGAGAAGCTCCACATCATCACTGGAGGGCCAGGAACTGGAAAAAGTACTATTACCCAGGCGATCTTAAAAATCTTTGAGCAGGTCACTTATAAGATCATTCTTACAGCTCCTACAGGGAAAGCTACAAAGCGCATGACGGAAATCACACATAAGCACTCTGTGACTATCCACACCCTGCTGCAATATGATTTCAAGACCAAATCCTTCCGCAAGAATAGTGACAACCCTATAGATTGCGATCTTATTATCGTAGATGAATCTGGAATGATGGATACCTATCTTCTCTATCACCTCCTCAAAGCTCTTCCAGATCATGCTATTCTTATTCTCATCGGTGATGTACATCAGCTTCCCAGTATTGGGCCTGGGCATATCCTTAAAGACCTCATTAACTCCCATAAAATTAGCGTCACCGAGCTCAATGAGATTTTCCGTCAGGTGCATAACTCTGGAATTATTATCAATGCCCACAGAGTAAATGAAGGAGAGTTTCCCATGCTCTATTCGGAATCTGGGCGGAAAGATTTTTTATTTTTCCAAAAGGAAGATCCTCAGGAAGCCTTAGAGCATATACTGTTCCTTACCACGCAATTTGTCCCAAAGAAGTACCATATCTATCCTAAGGATATCCAAATTCTCGCTCCGATGAAAAAAGGGATCTTAGGAATCCACAACCTCAACAAAGAGCTTAAGGCTGCGTTAAATCCTCAAAAAACGCACTTTCAAGGGAAGTTGCACTCTTATGCTATTGGGGACAAAGTGATGCAAATCCGCAATAACTATAATAAAGAAGTCTTCAATGGAGATATTGGCTACATCTCAGAGCTCAATTTCAAAGACAGGAGACTTGTCGTGAAAATGGAAGAAAGATATGTCTCCTATTCTTTTACAGAATTGGATGATCTTGTTTTAGCATATGCCACTTCCGTACACAAATACCAAGGAAGCGAAAGTCCCTGTATTATCATCCCTATTCATACTTCACATTTCATGATGCTCTACCGCAATCTCCTTTATACTGCGATCACAAGGGGAAAACAACTCGTCATTCTTGTTGGGACAAAAAAAGCCATTGCGATCGCAACAAAAAACAACAAAGTACAACACCGCTGCACGGGACTTGTCAAAGCATTAAACATCCTAGACACCCCTAAAGACATAGAAGAATATCAAGAGGATCTCGACACAGCATTTTAAAATAAAAAAATTTAGTGTTTTTTGGAGGAAAAGAGAGAAGCTAGCGTTCCCCCCACGACATAGTACATGCTAATCTACTGTTGTAAATAGCAATCTCGGTGAACGTAGTTCAAAATGCTCTTTCGTAAACTCTAAAAACTCATGATTCCATAAACCACAAGCCTGGGAAGAATTCACACTATGAGATTTCAAAGATCGAGGAGAAAGCATCTCCCAAATTTCCGTAGCACTTTTAGGTAAAATAGGGTAGGCAATTAATGCCAAGAGCTTCTGGCAAAAACACGAACAAAACAAAATGGTCTCTACTCGAGAACGAGAGCCCTCTTTCAAGAGCTTCCAAGGAGCCTGATTGTTGAAATAAACATTCCCAAGAGCCGCAAGTTCCATAATTGCAGAACATGCACTGCGCAAGCTATATCTTTCATAGCAAGATTTAGCTTTGTCTACCAAGTCCTGAGCTTCTTTCAGAAACTGCTTATCACCCTCCATAAGATCTGATGGGCACCGTAACTCTACAAACTGGTTTTTCTCAGCAAAAGCCAATACCCGATTAATAAAATTCCCAAACTTCCCTACAAGCTCAGAATTACAACGGGTTTTAAAATCCAAAAAAGTAAACTCACTGTCTGCACTCTCTGGAGCTGTAGCAGCTAAAACATAACGGAGTTGATCTACAGAATAGGAATCTAAAAACGCATCAATATCTACATAGTTCCCCTCAGACTTGCTAAATTGCTCCCCCTCTAATAAATAAAACTCCGAGGACACTATCGCATCAGCCTTTTTGTAAGGGAGATCCTGCCCCATCTCCATTGCGGGAAAGATCACAGCGTGAAAAGGAAGGTTATCCTTACCTATAAACTGTACATATTTCACATCTTCTTCTAACCAAAATCGCTTCCATGCCTCTGGATCCCCCTGAGAAGCAGCCCAATCCATACTTCCGCTAATGTAGCCAATAGGAGCATCAAACCACACATAAAAAACTTTATTAGGGAAATCCTGGACAGAAACTCCCCAAGAAAGATCCCGAGTAATCGCTCTTGGACGTAAATTTTTAATATAGTCTACGACAAACTTACGCACATGCTCACGTAAGTTACACCCCTGAATAAAAGACAAGAGAGGCTCTTTCATTTTCTCCAAGTGAAAGTAAGCATGCTCTGTCTCTTTCAATACCAAAGCTGCTCCAGAAAGCTTAGATTTAGGATAAAGAAGATCTATGGCTTCGTAATCTGCTCCGCATTTCTGACATTCATCTCCTCGTGCTCTATCAAACCCACACTTAGGGCACTCCCCTTCAACATAACGATCTGCAAGAAAACGAGACTCCTCTTCAGAATAGAGCTGTTGGGAAAAACAATTTTCGATAAGCCCATGTTTTTGTAAACACTGATAAAAACTCTGGACAACCCCCTCATGAAAGGTGTTAGTGGTTCTAGAGAAAAAATCTAAGGAGATATTGAGCTTTTCAAAAGTATCTTTGTGCAATTTGTGATACACATCTATATACTCTTGATACCCCATTCCTGCGCGCTCTGCATTTAAGGTAATGGCAATCCCATATTCGTCAGAACCGCAGAGATACAAAACTTCATCTCCTAAAAGACGACAAAATCTTGCATATGCATCTGCAGGTAAATATGCACCTGTAATATGTCCAAAATGCAAGGGACCATTTGCGTATGGCAATGCAGAGGTAATAAGTACACGCATAAAAATTACTTAACGTCACTCCAAGTGTATGCTGAGAGGTCTTTTTTCCTACTAGGCGTTCCTTCTCGAACTTTCTCCATAGAAGCAATTGGCTCTGAAATTACTACTTCTTCAATAAGATCTTCTTGGATACCTTCTCGATCTAACAATGCTAAAGTTTCAATAGCTACATTAGAAGAGCGCACATCTCCTTTAGCGATTTTATTCTTTGCTTGCTTAATCGCATAATTCACAAGACTAAAAGGACTTTCGAAAAGTAAGTTTAACTTCTCATTTGTTAAACGATTTTTATTGGTCATAAATTATTCCTGTGTTCCTCAGCTATAAAAATACTCTTTAAAATCCGATACGCTAGCTCTAAGTGATCATTTACAATGACATAATCAAACTGATTCACCATAGCAAGTTCTTTCGTGCTATGCTCTAGCCGCTCTTTCCTTTGCAGAACCTCTTCGGAACCACGTTTATCCAAGCGGCGTTCTAACTCCTCCTTAGACGGGGGGGCAATAAATATTGACACACTAGGCATTTTTTGGCGAATTGCCATAGCCCCTTGAACATCAATTACTGCAATCGCATGCTTCCCCAAAGCCCAGATTCTTTCTATCTCTAACCTTGTGGTACCGTAATATTCTCCAAATAAAAAGATCCATTCAAGAAAAGCCCCTTTAGCTACAAGCTCTTGAAACTCCTCACTCGAAACAAAAAGATAGTCCTCTCCAGAGACTTCTCCTTTTCGGGGTTTCCTTGTTGTCATCGATAAAGTCTTCTGAAAAGAATATGGAAATTCTTGTTCCAACATTTTTACTAAGGTTGTTTTCCCCGAACCAGCAGGCGCACTGATAGTAAAAAGTTTTGGCGAGTAGGATTTAGAATCTTGAGAAAAAGGATGGAGGAGTTGCGTATTCATTTACTACCACACACGAGCTTTACTGGAGAGAAACTTCTCCGATGACATGGGCTAGCTCCATAACGTCGCAAAGCCTCCATATGAGCCGCTGTTCCATAGCCCTTGTGTTTATCAAAACCATATTCAGGATACTTCTGATGCAGATCTCTCATCAAATCATCTCTATGCTCTTTTGCTAAAATCGAAGCTGCAGCTATAGATGCCGACCTTGCGTCTCCTTTTATAATTTTTTTACAAGGAACCCTATGAGAAAGATGTAACCCATCAACAAGAAGAAAATCAGGAACAAGAGATAAAGAAGCTATCGCTTGATGCATAGCTTCTTTTGTAGCTTCTAAAATATTAATCTCATCTATTCTCTCTACAGAAACTACTCCAATTCCAGAAATCACCTCAGAATCACAAAGCAGAGTCTCCCGAATTAAACCTCTTTGTTTCGGAGTTAGCTGTTTACTATCATTGATTCCTAGAAACACCTTATTCTTAGGCAAGATACACGCTCCAGCAACAACAGGACCGGCTAAAGGCCCTCTTCCAGCTTCATCTACTCCAGCAACTAAAGTAAACCCTTCCTGAGCTAACTCCCGTTCAAAAGCCATCATTAAAAAAACACGCGTCCTTACCATTATCGATAGTCACCATACGTACTAGAAGCTCTAATTACAATCGATTCGAGAACTCAAAAACTCTTTCGTCAAAAATTTACTTTTTCTTTTCAGGACGAGAACCGACTAACTCTTTGACTTTTGCAGCCTTACCAGTTTTTCCTCTTAAGTAAAATAGCCGAGCACGAGCAACCTTACCTCTTTTGACAACTTCAATACTGACAATCTTAGGACTATGAAGTAAGAAATTTTTCTCCATACCTTCGCCATAAGCTACACGATGTAAAGAAACTGTTTCTCCGGCTCCCCCGCCTTTTCTTGCCATAACAGTGCCTTGGAAAACTTGCACCCGCTCTTTACCACCTTCAGAAATCTTCGTTGCCACACGAATCGTATCTCCTACTCTGAAGTCTACAAGATCATTCCTACACTGTTCTTGCTCTAAATCTCTGAGTAAATTTCCCATCAAACCACCTAAATTCACTTATTTTTACTCTATACTTTTACGTAAAGAAAGCTCCCACGTATGCCCGTCCATATCTTGAGCACGAACTATCGAAGCGCTTGCATGCACTTGTTTTTCTATTATGCCCCCTAGAAGCTCCCACTTTTCTAAAATGCGGATAAAGACGCTTTCATTTACAAACTGCAAAGCAAATGTTTTTAGCGGAATTACCTGTTCCCCCACTTCCCGAAGCCATAAAAAAGTCCCTCTAAAATCCGATAAACACATGCTATCACCGTCTGAGAACTTTAAGCCGAAAACTTTCGAATAAAAAGTTTTGGCTCGTTTTAATTTTTCAACTTCAAGAACTATAAAAACTCTCTCTAATCCTTCTCTTTCAGAATACTTTTCTTCCCGCTCCTCAGGAACCCTGCTACGAGTATAAAAGCTACGCATATAAAGATCTAGACGCCTCTGACGCGTCCTTTCCAAACTTACACGCTTTCTCCATAAAGAAATCTCCTTATGGTTTCCTCCTAACAACACTTCGGGCACCTTCTTGCCTTCAAATACCCTTGGCCTAGTGTACTGCGGACCTTTTAATAAACTTTTTTCTAAAGAGTCGCTTTCTGCACTCTCTTGATTCCCTAAAACCCCAGGAATAAACCGACATAGAGAATCAATTAAAACCAAAGCTGCAAGCCCCCCATTAGTTAGAACATAATCTCCTATACTAATTTCTTCATGCACTTCGCTCTCTATGGCTCGCTCATCTATTCCTTCATAGTGTCCACAGAGCAACACCAGGTGCGACTCTTTTGCAAGCTCTCGACTTTTTTCTGCAGTCAACAAAGCACCTTGAGGAGAAAGATATATCACCCTAGAGCACTTCCTTTTTACGCTTCTTATTGCTTGAACTACAGGTTGAGCCATAAGAAGCATCCCACTCTCGCCAAAAGACTCATCGTCTACCTGCTTCCATTTGCCTACTCCAAAATCACGCAAATTACGATTTCGGATAACAAGCAATTCTTTTTCAATAGCCTTGCCTAAAATACTCGTTTGCAAAGGACTATCAAAATACTCTGGGAATAAAGATAGTACGTCAATCTCCATTCCCCACCAGGTTAATTTGCAGAAATGTTTGCTGCTGCTCGTTTTTGTGCGCGTCGCTTACGATATTCTCTGCGCTTCTTACACAAGACAGCTCGTCGATTCGCTTTTTTAGCAAGATATTCGCTATAAACTCCTGGGGCTCCTTGCTTAACCAATGCTTCGACTTTCTCGGTAAGCTCTGCACCTTGTGATAACCAATAAAAAATTCGTTCGCTCTTTAAATGATAGCTTTCATCCTTATGAGGATCGTACCAACCTAAAAGTTCTATATATTTACCATCACGAGGAGACTCGACATCTGCGAGCACCAATCTATATACAACATGATTTCTACATCCCTGCTGTCTTAAACGAATTTTTAACGCCACGGGCTGCCTCCAGACATTTTTTTCTTCATTTGTTCCATTTTTTCTTTAGTCATGCCTTTAAAAAATTTTTTAGATTGTGCCATATGCTTACGAAAACGGTTCACATCGCCCAAGGTTAAGCCACAACCCGAGGCAATCCTTTTCATACGGCTCATATCTAGCTCTACCCTTTCTTCACGTTCTTCTGGCGTCATAGAAAGGATTATCGCTTCAGTATGTTTCATTTGTCGTTCAGACTCTTCGATATCTTGATCGCTAGGCTGAGCCCCATGCATCCTAGGCATCATGCTCATCAATTTTCTCAAAGGGCCAAGACGACGAAATGCTTGAATTTGCTTATAGTAGTCGTTATACGTAAATGTTGCTGTCGTTAACTTTTTCCCTAACTCCTGATCTTCTTCTTCAGAAATACACTGACGTATCTCCTTTACAAGATTGACCGTGTCTCCCATGCCTAAAATGCGATCCGCCATAGAAGCAGGGTTAAACAGACGAAGATCTCGGATGCGCTCACCACAACCTTCGAACTTTATCGGCTTCCCTAGCACACTTTTCATAGAAAGAATGGCCCCAGCTCTAGCATCCCCATCTGTCATTGAAATAATCACGCCCGTAAGATCTAAAAGATCATCAAAGGCTTGAGCTGTAGCTACGGCATCCTGTCCCATAGCAAGATTCATTACAAAAAGCCTCTCCTTAGCCTGAGATACCTTCTGTATAGAGGCAAGCTCACTCATGAGCTCATCATCTAGATGTAAACGCCCTGCAGTATCAATTAAAACAAAATCGTAATTATACGCTTTTGCATACTCTAATGCCTCCCTGGTGATCTCTACGGGATTTCCTCCCTCAGACTGGTATAAATCTGCTTGTGTTTGAGCAATTAGAGTTTTTAATTGATCTACAGCGGCAAAACGCTTTCGATCGCAAGGAACAACCAAAACCTTTTTTGCCTTGCCCTCTTCAATAACATAAGAGGCCAGCTTAGCACATGTCGTTGTTTTTCCTGCTCCTTGTAATCCACAAAGAAGAACTACTGAAGGGTTCCCCTGAATAATCAACTCTTCTTTGTCACTGTTTCCTAAAAGGGTTGTTAACTCCTCGTGCAAACAACGGATAAATTGCTGCCCGGGAGATACATGTTTCCAGACCTTCTCTCCAATAACTTTCTGCTTTACTTTTGCAATAAAGTCTTTTACTACGGGATAGTATACATCAGCGTCTAAAAGCGCCAAACGGACTTCTCGAATAGAGCTTGCTATATTTTCCTCTGTTATTCTCTGAGATGTTGCTAAGGAAGAGAATATCGAAGAAAGCTTTCGCGCTAAAGAACCTATCATTTATCTAGAAAACCATGAACCAGTGATCGAAGATACAGCATCTCAAAAATCCATTTCAAGAAAAAAAAATCTATCCCATCCTGCAAAATCTTGCTGTATCTCCCCAGAAATCCCCTGCCTTAAAAAAATATCTTTTACTTGACTTCCTTGAGTATATCCTATTTCTAACCACCCCACCCCACGAGGTTTTAGAACCTTAGGCAATTCCTGTGCTATGCGCTTATAAAATTCTACTCCCGTAGCGCCTCCAACTAATGCTTGCCAAGGCTCATGACAATGAACCTCTGGATCCGTACGAATAACCTCTTTATAGGAGAGGTAAGGGGGATTACAGACAAACGCGTCTCCTGGAGAAGAATAAGGTTCAAATAAATCTCCTAAATACACCTCTACATCTAAGCGGGTATTCCTAGCATTTTCCTTAGCTACAGCAACAGCTTTTGGGGAAATATCTGAAAGAACAACCTGCACCTGGGGACAGGCATTTTTAATTGCCAACCCTATACAGCCGCTTCCACAACAGACGTCGTATACAACTTGGATCTCAGGATGTGAAGAAATGTACGTAATTACACGCTCTGCAAGAAGCTCTGTTTCCATTCTAGGGATGAGCACCCGAGAATCTATGTTTAAAGAAAGTCCTAAAAAAGAAACGCTTCCATGAAAATACGCTGTAGGACAGCGCTTTTCCCCACGTAACTTTAACCTTTTTTGATACGCCTCTATGATTTTTTCAGAAACATAGGGAACATCACTTAATTGCGAATATGAGGAAAGTCCGAGAAGATCCATAAGAATGGATGCGGCCTCACGCTCACTAAAAGCCACCCCATACTGATGAAGATACTTTGCAGCATCTTTAAGAAGCGCTCGAGTTTCCATTCTCTGATAAAAGCTGGTGATACGCATGGCTAACTAAAGCTGTAGTGATGGGATCTAAATCCCCTTCCATCACTTTATCTAAGCTATATAAAGTTAAGCCTATTCTATGGTCTGTCACACGATTCTGTGAAAAATTATACGTGCGGATTCTTTCTGAGCGATCTCCACTTCCCACTTGTGCGGAGCGCATTGCCGAGGCTTCTTTTTGCCTCTTTTGCATTTCGGCATCACGAATCCGTGCTTTTAAAATCCGCATTGCCTTATCCTTATTCTTATGTTGGCTCCTCTCATCTTGACAAGTTACAACAACACCGGTAGGTAAATGGGTAATTCTCACTGCAGAGTCAGTCACGTTAACATGCTGCCCCCCTGCTCCGGATGCTCGAAATGTATCTATGCGTAGATCCTTCTCATCTATAATAATCTCATCATCCTCTGCAGGCTCCGGTAATATCGCTACAGTAATTGCAGAAGTATGCACCCGGCCTTGGGTCTCAGTTTCAGGAACACGCTGAACCCGATGTGTTCCTGCTTCATATTGCAAAAAACGCTTCACACCAGTTCCAGAAATTCCCATGACATATTCTTTATAACCCTTAAGGTCAGATTCTGAAGACGAAAGCACCTCATACTTCCATCCCTTCGCTGCAGAATACAAATGGTACATCCGCACACAATCACCTACAAAAAGCGCTGCCTCCTCACCTCCCGTTCCAGCCCGTAGTTCCATAATCACATTGAGGTCATCATCAGGGTCTGGTGGCACAAGGAGATTCTCTAAAACCTTTCTTAACCTCTCTGTCTCAGCTTTGCCTTCAACAAGCCCCTCTTCCAACATTGCGATCATTTCAGGGTCTTTTTCCATCGACAACGCTTGCTTATCATCCGCAAGAATTTTTTCCTGCTCTTGAAGTTGCGCATAAGCCTCCTTTAATTCAGAAAGGCGGGCATGCTCCTTGCTTAAAGCCTTATACTCTTCGGGATGGTCAAAAATCTCAGGGCTTGAGAGCCTAACTTCGATTTCTTCAAGACGACTCAAATACTCAGTGAGTTTGGTATCATCAAACATTCTTTCTCAAAGTCTTGGAATAAAAATTACAAATTTCGTGCCCACAAGCCCTTCGTAAATTAAAAAATCGCAACTACATGCTTAACGCAAGCGGGAAGATTTAAAAAAAAAGCTCGCCAAACATATGCTATGACGAACCTTTTACATGATAGAAAAAAGAACTAAACTACTTCTTTTTCTTAGCAGGCTTTTTCTTACCTTTGGCAACTACAATCCCTTCTTCTACAGGCTTAGCAGGAGCTTTCACAGAACTATAGCGTTTTAAGAATTTATCTACACGTCCTTCAGCATCGACTAATTTCTTACTTCCAGTGAAAAATGGATGTGAAGAGGAGGACACACTGACATAACATACAGGGTATTCCACGCCTTCATAAACTTCGACTTTTTCAGTTTGATATGTAGACCCACAAACAAATTTATATCCTGTAGAAGAATCTACAAATAAAACTTGTCTATACTCAGGATGAACTTTCTTTTTCATTTGACAACTCCAAAATCACCGCCCTACTATGAAATAGTATAATAGGCCGTGTTTAAGTAGGAAATTTTACTGAAACAACTTATGAAAAAGCAAGGAAAAACACGATTAGGATTTCTATTTCTAGGACTTCTTTTCTCCCCTATACGCCTCCAAGCAGCATCTCCTACTCATACGATACAACAAAATATTTTTCTTGCCAAAAGTGGGGATTTTATTGTCTTTAGCAGGGGTTCTCAGCGTATTTTTATTTTGGTCAAATCTGCATCTCAAGATTCTGTCTGTTTAGAAATTATTGATTTTCCTACCCTACTCTACTCTGAAAGAAACCTTCCCCAAGAAACCTCATGGAAAACTGCAATTCATCAGCTCAAATCCCCAGCTAAAGTTACTGTGCTCTATCTCTCTAAAAAAAATATCCGAGCTTTTTCCTTGTGTTCGAAAACTTCTCAACTCTCTCCCATTTCAAATGCCCAGGACTTGCCTTTGTTATCAAAATTTTTTACTATTCCTCTGGAGCCTGCTCCCAAACATCTTATTAAGATGAAACAAGATAATCTTCCCTGGACTCCTACAGTTCAGATTGAAGAACAGAAAGTTTCTAAGCCTTTAACAACAAAGGCGCTTCATGGAACTTGGCCAAAAGATCACACTCTTTTATCAGAGACTGACATCTTAATGTACTTCCCCCTCCCCGAAGTGTCTGTTTTCCCTATTTGGATAAGTATACACCTACCTACAAAGGGAACCTCAGTACTACGAGCTTTAAGTGTAGGACATGGAGCAACATCTCCATATCATTACGCTCTTCCTAAAGATCTGGAACTCTCTAAGTAGGGTTTATTTTTCTCTAAATTATAACATCTTTGATCAAAAGTTCTTAAAACAATACACTTTTAATTTTGATCACAAGGAAGCAACTTTTTCTCTGGAAGTTTTTAAATTGCGATAAACTTGTTTCTATGATGATCTACAAACTTTAAAGCTAACAGATTCTTATGAAACCATATTCCTTACGCAAAAGTCGCCAAATCCTTCATCAAGCTTTTAAACTTCTGAAAACACATAACTTTATAAAGTCACCTCAAAGAAAACAGCATCTTCAATCTTTGCTCCAGCAGCTTGAAGATGCTATTTTCCAAAAAGATTCTAAAACTGCAAACGAGTTAGCATGCCAAGTTCAAGCTCTTTGCAAGGAATTTCCTGCATCTTTTGGAAGAAAGCTCTTTGAATTTACTAAGGCTGTTTGCTTTGCAGCGTTGGTCGCATTCGTGGTACGACAATTCTGGTTTGAACTTTACGAAGTCCCGACAGGATCCATGCGGCCTACAATTTTAGAACAAGACCGTATTATCGTTTCAAAAACCACCTTTGGGCTGCATTTTCCTTTTTTCAAAACACCTTTAGGTTTTTCTCCCGAAGCCATAACACGTGGGGGTCTTGTTGTCTTTACCGTGGAAGGCCTTCCTATCCCAGATTCTGATACCCTATACTTTGGTTTTATCCCAGGGAAAAAGCGGTATGTCAAACGTTGCATAGGAAAACCTGGAGATACCCTATACTTTTATGGAGGGGAAATCTACGGCTTAGACTCTGAAGGCGATCCCATACATCTACCTAAAAAACCAGGGCCTTATTGCCTGTATCATGTTCCTTATATTTCCTTTGATGGTTCTACAGAACTTTCGGTATCGAAAACGCAATCAACTACCATATTTAAGCAAATGAATTCCCCTTGTGGGAAGATTACTCTACCGCAGGAGGGCACCTACAACCAATTCTTCCATAACGGAATATGGAAAAATGATATCCCTAACAGCTTAAAAGACCCTCACAACTCTCCAGTAAGCTATGCAGATATTTTCGGCTTGAGGAATTATGCGATGGTTCGCATTCTTACCCATAAACAGGCTCTCCTTGCCCATTCCCTACCCCAGGAAATCCCTTCAGCACAAGCCTACTTAGAAATTTGCCATACCCCAAATGTTTCCTATCCTTCCCCCCTCCTAAGGCGCTATCAAGATAATAAATTCATCTCTACTATCCAACCGATGAAAACTCTTCTTCCCTTAAGGAGTGAGCACCTCCACTTAATACGGAAAAATTTAACTACGTCACGTTTTGTAATCTCTCAAGGGTTTGCACAAAAATACCAACCTTTTGCTGCCGCTCCTTCAGAAAAGGCTTATGCTCTTCATTTTCCTGGAATCCCTGATGGCTGTTATGAGTTTTTTAAGGGAGATGTATACCGCATCTCTTTTGGAGGGACACGATATAAACTAAAATCTACCCATCCCCTAGCGCAGCTTACAGACGCGCAAATAATCGAACTCTTTAATTGTGGTGTGAGTTTTCTTTCTATTTTCACTCCTATTCATCCTCAGCAAGTACCTCTACCGAATCGGTATGCTTTCTTCAACCAGGGAGATCTCTACATTATGGGCTCCCCAATTTTCACAAAAACTGACCCCACGCTAAAAAAATTCATAGAAACTGAAAAAGCAAAGCAAGAGGCCTCTTCACCAACTCAACCGTACATTGCGTTTATAGATCGTGGCCCTCCACCAGAAGACCTTCCTAATTTTAAAGAGTTCATACAGAACTTTGGCTTGAAAATCCCTCAAGGACATATTCTTGTTTTAGGGGATAATTATCCTATGAGTGCAGATAGCCGAGAATTTGGTTTTGTCCCTGTAGAGAATCTCTTAGGAACCCCCCTATGGACCTTCTGGCCCCTAAATCGTATTGGGAAGCTCACTAATGTATCCTCCCCTATAAGTTTACCTGGCTATTTGGTGAATGGGATCGCCTTGGGAATCATCGTATCTTCGATAGGGTACTTCCTCTATCAAAGAAAACGACGCTTATTTCCTAAAAATGAGAATCCTCAAAATCCACGAACTCCCTAATAACTGAGGGGCTATCACCCATTTCTGAAGAGCTTATATTAACAACGATATTTGCAAGGTGCCCGTTAATATCCCAATCCATACCTTGAGGGCTAGGCTCCATGGTAAACTCATAAGCCGTTACTAAAGTCTCTTCGCAAATGTAGGCTTCATAGTGCGAAAAGGCTGCAATAACTTCGTTAGTTGAAAAGAGCTTCAGTGCAATACGATCGGAAACATGAAGCTTCATTTGACGCCGCATTGTATTGATCTTGTTAATTATCTCCCTAGCGATTGCTTCCGTGATCAACTCTTCTGTTAGCTGGCAATCCAAAACCACAGAAAACGTCCCTGAGCTACGTGCAATATAACCAGGTTGCGTTTGAAGCGTTATGGTTACATCCTCGGGGGTAATTATGATCTCCTCATTATGCAACGTCAATGCATAGCTCTCTCCATGTATGAGCTGTTCTATCGCCGCTTGTGACAACATCTCAAGAGCTCCTTGAACTTCACGCATTTTTGCTCCAACTTTCTTCCCTAACACGCGAAAGTTAGGCTTTACCAACGTAGTAACAAACTCTGGAGTCTCTTTATAATAAACGATATTTTTGATGTTTAGCTCATCCGCAATCAAAGACTCATATACCAAAAGCGCTTCCAAACGCTCCCTAGGACCAATAATATAGAAGTTCGCCAAGGGCTGACGCACCTTTAACTTATGCTCTTTTCTTAAAGAATGGCCCAATCCTACAATCTCACGCACATCACACACTTGTTGTTCCAAGTCTTTTAAGATCTTTGTCTCATTCACTTGAGGAAAATCACAAAGATGTACGGATTCCTCTTCATTACCCGCTGTTAATTGCTGGAAAATATCCTCAGCAATAAATGGAACAAAAGGAGCTATAACCCTGCAAAAGACAAAAAGCACTTCATATAAGGTTGCAAATGCTGCTCTTCTGTCTGCGGAATCTTCAGCTTCCCAAAAACGCCTTCGGCTACGGCGGACATACCAATTCGTTAAATCATCAATAAAATCTACAAAGGGCTCTACGGCTGCATTGAGATTGTATATATCCATTCCAGAATGGACCTTTTTAACAACACTATATAAATTTGACAAAATCCATAAGTCCATTTCAGTATATGTAAGAGACTCCTGAGGACATTTTTTAGGATCAAACTTATACAAATCTGCATAGATTTTATAAAAAGATAGCACGTTGGACAGAGGGAGTAGCACCTGTTTTAAAATGCCCTCCACTCCCTTATCTGAAAACCGAAGATCTTCAGCCTTTACAACAACGCTATGGAGCAAATATAGCCGCAATGCATCCGCCCCATAGGAATCTAATATAGACTTTGGGCTCGGGTAATTATTTAAGCGCTTAGACATCTTATTGCCATCTTCAGCTAAAATGATCCCGTTCACAATGACATTACGAAATGCAGGCCGATCAAATAGCGCAGCAGCAATCACTGTTAGCGTATAAAACCATCCTCGAGTTTGATCCAATCCTTCAGAAATAAAATCAGCAGGGAAAGCGTTCTCAAAGACTTCTTTGTTTTCAAAGGGATAATGATTTTGCGCATAAGGCATAGCTCCAGAATCAAACCAGCAATCAAAAACATAAGGGACTCTAAAGAAACTCTTCCCTTCTTTAACGATTTCTAAATGATCGATAAAATGTCGATGGATATCTTGAACCTTTTCTCCTGATAATGCTTCGAGCTCTTCAATAGAGCTAATCACTAAAATCTCTCCATCAACGCTTTTCCAAATAGGAATCGGCGTCCCCCAATAGCGATTTCTACTAATTGCCCAATCTCGAGCCCCCTCTAGCCATTTCCCAAAGCGGCCCTCCTTGATATACTCCGGCATCCAATGAATTTGTGAATTCGCCTTAAGCATTTTGTCCTTGATCTTTTCGACAGCTACAAACCAAGAATTTACAGTTTTATAAATTAGTGGGGTATCCGTCCTCCAACAAAAAGGATAGCGGTGCTTGATCGTACCGTGATAAAATACACTACGCAATGCCTTTAAAGACTTTATGATTTCCTTATCTGCCTGTTTTATGTACTGACCATGATATTCTGGAATTTCTTCTGTATAGCACCCATGATTATCCAAAGGGCATACCAAAGGGACACCATGATCTTTGCAAATAAAGAAGTCTGCCTCTCCAAAAGCTGGGGCCATATGTACAATGCCTGTCCCTTCGCTCTCTTCTACAAAAGGCCCAGGAAGAACTCTAAAAGCTCCCTCCTTTCTTTTATTTTCAAAATAAGTAAACGGAGGTTTATATGTCTTATCTACAAGCCGAGCTCCAGGAAACTTTTCTAAAACAATGTAAGAATTCGTATCAGAAAACCATCGAGAGAGACATCCCAGCCCTAAAATCCATTGCTCCCCGCTTTCCTTATCTTGGATACGCACATACGTTAGCTCCTCTCCAACAGCTAACGCCATATTAGAAATCAATGTCCACGGAGTTGTTGTCCATACTAATAAAGACGCTGGATCTTCGTTCAGAGCAAACTTAATCACAACAGAAGGATCGTCTACTTCTTTATAATTCTGTCCAGCTTCAAAGTTGGATAATGGTGTGCCTAGCTTTGTTGAGAAAGGCACCACCTTGGTTCCTTCATAAACTAACCCCTGATCATAAAGTGATTTAAAAACCCACCAAACACTCTCCATAAAAGAACGATCCATCGTTTTCCAGGTAGAGGAAAAATCTACCCAACGTCCTAGGCGCTCTATGTAGCTTTCCCACTCATACACGTAACGAAAAACAATATTACGGCATTCTTCGTTAAACGCACCGATTCCAAAAGTCTCTACAGCTCCTGGAGACGTGAGTTTCAGAGTTTTTTCAACTTCATACTCAACCGGAACTCCATGACAATCCCATCCAAACCTACGAGGAACGTAATATCCCCGCATCGTGGCATACCTTCCTACAGCATCCTTAATGGTACTTGCTAGCAAATGTCCATAATGTGGCAGCCCTGTAGCAAAAGGAGGCCCATCATAAAAAGAATACAAAGGTTTTCCCAGACGATTTTCCAAACTTTTTTTGAAAATATCGTTAGTTTTCCAAAAATTTAAAATATTTTCTTCTTTTTTGGCGAAGCTTCCTTTGCCATCTTTATCCGTATCCGTAAACATGTTCATACAAGGGTAGTGCAAATATAAAATTCACCTAAGATTAAGGTTTTTCCTGGTTTTCGTCTATCTTGAGTGTTCTCGAAACCTAGACTTAGTTGCACAAAAGCCCTAAAACACTTAACATGTTCTTTGGGGGTGTATAGGTTTCGACTTGAAAATGAAGCGTTAATTGCATGCGGAGGGCGTTGGCTGGCCTCCTAAAAAGCCGACAAAACAATAAATGCCGAACCTAAGGCTGAATGCGAAATTATCAGTTTCTCTGATCTCCTCGTTGAAGAAAGAGTTGCTGCTTAATTAGCAAAAGTTGTTACCTTGAATAGTCTCTAGGTAGCCCGGTGCTCACAAGCTCCACCAGAGGTTTGTGAAGCGCCGTCATTTATCTGGTTGGAACCAGCTTTCTCTCATTCTCAAGAAAGCGTGTTCGAGATTTTTGAGAGTCGTTAGGTATTCATAGATGCTCTTATCTAAGGTAACTAATGTAATAAAACTAAGAGATAAGCATGTAGACGTTAACAGGGAGTTTATCAAGGACGAGAGTTCGAGTCTCTCCACCTCCATTTTATTGCTCTTGGAAAAAAGAAGTCCTGTGTCCCTCTATCTACAATGACTTTTTAAAAATCTTTCTAGACAAGGTAAACTATGAGCATTACTGCTTCCAGCGTTTTCATGGTACAGCACCGCCATACACAGGAAAAATTTGGAGACCCTAGCCATTCTATAAACCTTCCCCTGAAAAACCCCCTATATCGCAATAGCCTTACGAACATACTTAGCTACATTCCTGGAGTTAGCACAGTTTTAGGGATAAAAACTTTATTAGGAATTTCTAGCCTTGAAAAAACTTTTCTTCTTCGCACAGGCTACCCCGGAGATCGCTGCCAATTATCCCCATGCACTTCAATTCGGGAGCAGCTTCCCAAAATCCAACTTGAAGCCTGGTTGGAGACATTTGGAATAAAAGGGATCTATTCTCTATGCCTCACTCTCTATAAAATTTTCAAATTCCTATGGATTTTCTTGTGGAGGTGTTGCGGTAATCAAGTCACATCAACCCCAAGTCTTCCGGAACCCCTTACTCCTCAACCAGCCCCGTGTCACAATAATTTAGGAAACGAAATAGATAAGATTTTTTCATAGATATAGAAAAATTTATAAAATAGCAGCAGCAGCAGCAGCTAGCTCTGAGCGCTCAGTTTTTGACATAAACATATGCCCATATAAACTCAAATGATGAAACTTTCCAACTAGATAAGTAAGTCCATTGGAATTCTCATCAAAATACAGACTATCTATCTGTGTAGGGTCACCAGTAAGTACAATTTTGGTCCCTTTCCCTGCCCGAGAAATAATAGTTTTAATTTCGTGTGGAGTAAGATTCTGTGCTTCATCAATAATAATAAATGCGTTTGGCAAAGACCTTCCTCGTATATAAGTCAAGGCCTCCATTTCTAGCTTTTTTGCATCCATTAACGATTGTAAAGCTTCAGAAAAGTTCCCCATACCATTAATATTAAATAAAAATTCCATATTATCATATATGGGTTGCATCCAATGCAAAAGCTTTTCTTCCTTTAGCCCTGGTAAAAATCCGATATCCTTCCCCATAGGAATAATAGGCCGACTTACCAATACCTTATTGTATACCTCTTTATCAAAAATCATATGCATTGCTGCTGCTAAAGCTAAAATCGTCTTTCCAGAACCCGCTTGACCAATCAAAGTAACTAGCTTGACATCATCTCGCAAGAGCAAATCTAAAGCACATCTTTGCTCCATATTTAAAGGAGTAATTCCCCAGACTGTTTCAGGCAAAGCTTTCAAAGCTACTACCTTCCCCTGTCCGACATGATATCTCCCTAAAGCAAAGTGATTGTCCCCACCAGAAAGAAAGAAATATTCATTTGGAGAAGGATGTATATTTTCAGGAACATCACAGAAACCCGTTTTATAAAACTCTTCAATCGTCTCTATAGAAACCTGAATTTTTTGATAGCCACGATACAAAGAGCGAAATGAAAATCTCTTACTTTCGTAATCTCTAGCCTCAATTCCTAAAGATTCAGCACGCAACCTACGGCCTAAACTTTTCGAAATATATATTATAGATTCTCTTTGGGAAATCACCTTTAGCGATTCCAAAATTGCAAATTTTCCTTGACGATCCTCTTGTGGCGAAGAAAATGGCACCACCTCTACACGAAGCACACTACCATTCTCCATAGAAACTCCTTGACAAGAGACGTTTTCAGCCCCCTCCAATAATACTCGGATATAACTTAGCGCTCGAGAAGCATTTCTTGCCGTCTCGTCCCGAAATTTACAAAACCCCTCTAACTCCTCTATTACAGTAAAGGGTATGATTATATGCGTATCTTTAAATAAAAATAACGCATCAGGATCGTAAATAAAGACGCTAGTATCAAGAACGACGGCTTTTTTCATCTCTGTTGCCTATCATAAAATTTTTATTTATAATATAAAAAGTTAAAACCTACTAGATAAAGTCTTTTCTCCACAATTGCAGACACAGCTTCTCGTCAATAAAAGCTATGTCCTTAAAAACTACATTGTCTTAAAAGGTTTAGCAATCAAAATGCAGGACTGCCAATTTTGTTTGTCAAAAAAACAACTGCTCCCTACAATGAAGTTTGAAAAAATAATTTCTGCAGACCACTCTTGAGGACTCTATGAAAGTCAAAATTAACGATCAACTCATTTGCATTCCCCCATATATTTCTGCGCGATGGAGTCAAATTGCCTTCATAGAGTCTCAAGAAGGTGATGTCCAAGGTCATGCTACGCTTAAACTACATTTAGTTGATGGTAAAGTAATTTCTATTCCTAACTTGGATCAATCGATTATTGATATTGCGTTTCATGAACATCTCCTCTACTTAGAGGCATCTCAGACAAACAAAGAGGATCCCCTTCGCGAAGATGATAAACTGGGAATGTTGATGAATGTTTTGCAGCAACTCACAAAAAATGCTGATATTCAGATTTTCTCCTCTAAAAACTTTCTTCCTCCACTCTTTGCTGGAGAAAACCCTATAGATGCTATTCTCCAACATACACCAGAACATAAAGATTATCCTGATGCCCCTGCAGATGTATTAGAGAAAATGGTTTCCGTCATACGTTCTCTTGCTGGAAACACCTCCTCCGCGCTTCCAAAGCCCGAACCACATTGTAATTGTATGTACTGCCAAATTGGTCGGGTGATTCATGAAGAGGAGAATATGACTGTTTCCGAGCAAGATCTGACGTTTCGCACTTGGGATATCATCCAAAGTGGCGATAAATTATATGTTGTCTCAGATCCTTTAAACCCTCATGAACAATTTAGCGTCTACCTAGGACCTCCTATTGGATGTACTTGTGGAGAGCCCAATTGCGAACACTTAAAAGCTGTACTCTATACATAAATGTGTATCATTCAGCTGTTCTTGCTTTCAGTATGACAATTGACTTTTTCCTATAAGTCGATATAATTCTTTTTGAGAGGCTACCCTCCTCCTGCTTAGCAATGAGCGGTATTCTTTCTGTCTAGTAAGGATGTTTGTTTAGGAGTACAAGCATGAGAAAACTCTCGATTTCTATGCTTCTTTTAGCTTTGGGAAGCGTAAGTAGCCCAGTAAGTATAAGTGCATTTGCGGCAAGCTCTCAGCCTCCCTCACCTGTAAAAGGCTGTGTTTCCTTCTCATCATTTACTGGGGAGATCAAAGGAGATCGTGTGCGTATGCGTCTAGCTCCTCACATTGATAGCACCATCATTAAGGAGCTTTCTAAAGGAGATCTTGTTGCTGTTGTTGGGGAAAATAAGGAGTACTACATAATAACAGCTCCTCAAGGGTTAAAAGGCTATGTCTTTCGTACCTTTGTTTTAGACAACGTAATTGAAGGAGAGCAAGTCAACGTACGTCTTGAGCCATCGACATCTTCTCCTGTCCTTATCCGTCTCACTCGAGGCACTACAGTACATGCAACATCTGAACAGTCTCATGGCAAGTGGTTAGAGATTTCTATACCTGATCAGTGCTTGTTTTACGTTGCCAAGAACTTTATTTCTCAAAAAGGACCTATAGAGTTGTACCAACGCCTTGAAGGGCAAAAGAAAATCGCGTTGGATATGTTGAATTCTGCAATGGATTTTGCCACTGTAGAATTGAAAAAGGACCTTAAAGACATTGATTTAGAATCTATTTATAGGAAGATCAATCAGTTGCAATCTGATGAATTTGCAGATATCCCCGGACTATCAGCAATGATTCGTTCTGCATTAGAAAAAGTCCAAGATGCCTATCTTACCAAATCTATAGAAAAACAAGACTCTGGGGCCCCCCTTACTTCTGAAAACTCTACGGCATCTACGCTGCTTCTGCCTACAGAAAGCTCATCAACAACTTCTTTGCTCTCTCAGCATATTCGCAAGCAAACCCTTCTTAACACGAAGCCTCTTTCTCAAGGAAGAGAAAGCTTTGAACTTTCATTATTCAAACTCTGGGCTAACATGCATCCTCAAGACGTTGCGCACACTCTCACTCTTGAAGACTTTTATCGGGAAGAGAGCAAGCATAAGCAAGTCTTTACTGGGACATTAGAGGTCTATCCCCATATTGTGAAAAACCACCCTGGAGATTACTTACTTCGAGATCAAGAAAAGGTGCTAACTTTTCTATATGCGACACATCTTAAACTTGAAGACTGGGTAGGGAAAAAGGTTACTGTAGAGGCTGTCTCACGTCCAAATAACCATTTTGCTTTTCCTGCGCACTTTGTATTGAGCATTAAAGAAGCTCTATAATTTCCTCTGACACCTAATTCATTAGTAAATGGAAGGGAAATCCGTTTTCCCTCTAAATACACGATAAACAAAGATTCCATAGGCAATAATTAAAGGTAGCCCTACCACAACAATAGTGCATAAGCTCTTCAATGTTTTTGCTGTGACTGCAGCATTAAAGATAGTACAACTATATTGCGGATCCACGGTGGAAATAAGAATATTTGGGAAGGTCAGTGCTACTGCAGACAATGCAAGCACAAGCAAATTTAAACTAGAATAGCAAAATGCTAAGCCGTAACGTTCACGCTTTACACTGTTTTTAGCTGCAAAACAAAAGCAAGAAGTGAAAACAATGAGCAGAATCAATAGGGGGTAAGCTGGAAATGCATCAAAACGCTTAGGGATAACCCCAAGGGTAGCACCTATTAATAAAAAATAACACACTAGAAAAGAAGATAACACATATGAAAAACGATTTTGGATACGGAGGCACAGCTCTCCAGAGCTTTTCATTACAGCGAAACATGCCCCATGGAAAGCAAAGGCACTAGTAACAACAGCGCCACAGAGTACAGCATAAGGCCTAAAAAATAATAGCCATGAAGAAGAAATCAAAGATGTTTCAGGAGACAAAGGTAGTCCTAAAACGATATTACCAGCTAGAGTGCCGAGAAAAAAGCTGATTGCAGCACTGGATGAGACAAAAACGATATCCCAGAAAACTTTCCATTTTTTCTTTTCTATTTTGCTGCGAAATTCTAAAGAACATCCTCGAAAAATGTAGAGAAGCACTAATGTCCATATCGGCATGTAAAATGTCGTGAGCAGGAGAGTATATGCGGGAGGGAACCCTGCAAATAGTCCCCCAATAATAATAATCAACCAAACTTCATTCCCATCCCAAACAGGACCTATAGAATTGAGTAACATTCGACGTTCTGTATTATTACGAGCCAGAGGATAAATCACTCCTATCCCCAAATCAAAACCATCGCCCCAAGCATAGGCAACAACAGCAACACATAAAATAATGTACCAGAGCACAGGCAACGCTTCAGTTAAAGAGAAAGCCATATATATATTCCTAATTTAAGGCAATTGGATGTCTAAAAGATCTTTCTCATCGGGACCTTCTTTTACCTTTTTACACAAAAGATAAAGAAATAGCGACAAAAGACAAACGAAAACAATACTAAACATAATTAAAGATTGCAGGATGTGCTTAGCTTGAACATTTGGAGAGACTGCATCCTTAGTTTTCAGTAATCCCTGAACAACCCAAGGCTGCCTTCCCATTTCTGCAGCTCCCCACCCTAACTCGTTACATGCTTGAGGAATAAGAACAGAAAAGGTTAATAAAAATAAGCAAAAGGGAGAAAGAGCCCAACGTTTTTCTTTATATGCCTGCCATCCAATAAAGGTGAGTACAACCATAGCTCCCCAAGACATCACCATAAAGTGATACAACTGAAATACTACCTGAACGTTAGGCCATTCTTCTTTAGGAAATTGATCTAGGCCTATTACAGGAGTTTTGATATTGCGATGGACAAGGAAAGATAAGCCTCCAGGGATTTGTACTCCTATCACGCGTTCCTTCTTCATATCTACATAGCCAATCACCCATAGAGGACTATAGGGCTCAGTCTTAAATATCCCCTCAAAAGCTGCAAGTTTTGCAGGCTGGTTTTTCGCAACTCCTCGTGCAGAACTATCTGCTGATAGTAACTGTAGAGGCAAAACGATGGCTGCAGAGATAAGACCTATCCTTAGCCCTTTTCTTGCAAACTCTAAATGTTTCTGCTTGCGGAAGTAATATGCCGACACGCTAATCACGAGGAAAATCCCCGACAACCAAGTTCCTAAAACTGCGTGGGTGAACCGATCTAAAGTTGAAGGAGAAAATACATCTTTCCAAAAGGAGGTAATCGCAGGGACAAGCTTTCCATGATGCATAACCATTTCATACCCTGAGGGGGTTTGCATCCATGAGTTTGCGCAGATAATCCAAAATGCGCTCAAATGGGCACCTAAAGCCACCATGCATACGGAGAAAAAGTGCACCTTGTTTGAAACTTTGTGCCTTCCAAATAGTAATACCCCTAAAAATCCTGACTCTAAGAAAAACGCAAATACCCCCTCACTTCCTAATAAGGTTCCAAAAATATTTCCTGTATATTCTGAAAATACAGACCAATTCGAACCAAAAGAAAAAATCTGCATGATTCCTGTCACGACACCGACAACAAATGTAAGAGAGAAGATCTTAATCCAAAACCAAACTAATTGCTGATAGAGAGTCTTTTTTGTAATAAGATATAAAGCTTCCATAACAATAAGCATCATGCTCAAGCCTATACTCAAAGGGACAAAGAGATAGTGAAAAGCAATAAAAAGCGCAAACTGCACTCTTGATAAAATCACAGCATCCATATCCCTTAAAACCTCATGACACTAATACACAACCCATAATGTGAATTATATAATAAACTATTGCAACCACAAAATGTTTTGATGATAACTTTCACGCCATGTTATACTGCAGGGACCCCCTCTATAAGCCGGTAAACTTTTACCCCCTTAAAACATTCTATAAGAGTACGCTATGCCCCTGGACTTTACTCTTTACATAATCCCTCTTGTAGAAATCCTTTTGATTTGGATCATCCTTGATTATCTCTTTAAGTTTTTCTGGGGAACTCGAGCAATGGATGTAGTCTTTGGACTACTTGTATTTATGTTCTTTTTTGCTCTTGCAGATAAGTTCAACCTCCCCATTATCCGCCGCTTGATGTTACACATGGCCAACGTCTTTGCAATCGTTGCCTTTATTATTTTCCAACCAGAAATTCGCCTTGCTTTATCTCGAATACGCTTCCGGGGTAAAAAATTCGCCTTTATCAATACGCATGACCAATTCGTAGAGCATCTTACCTCAAGTATTTACCATCTATCAGAACGTCAGATTGGTGCATTAGTAGTTTTAGAACGGCAAGATCTTTTTGATGAGTACTTGAGTTTTTCTTCAGTAAAAATTAACGCAGACTTTTCCGAGGAGCTTTTAGAAACAATTTTTGATCCCTCTTCTCCCTTACATGATGGGGCAGTAATCCTTAGGGGTGAAACGATCGCCTATGCTCGGGTTGTGTTGCCTTTGGCTCATGACACCTCGCAGCTCTCGAGATCCATGGGAACTCGGCATCGCGCAGCTCTTGGTGCAAGTCAACGCAGCGATGCCTTAGTAATTACAGTATCTGAAGAAAATGGAAATGTTTCTTTATCTCGAGATGGCTTGCTAACTCGAGGGGTAAAGATGGATAGGTTCCAAGCTGTACTACGCAGCATACTCTCTCCTAAAGAAAAAAAACACAAAACTCTATTTTCTAGGATTTGGAAAAAGTAATGGCGTATTTTTCCCATCTATGTATACAAAACTGGTTTAAAAAGCTTGTTTCTTTAGGATTTGCAGTGTTGATCTGGTTCCTTGTGGGGCAGAGCATTACTGTAACACGTACTCTTACAAATATTCCTGTGCGTATTGTGGATTTGGAGCCAGAACAAACTGTACTTGGCCTACAAAAGAATGGGTTATTAAACAAAAAAGTCTCCCTTACAATCACGGGACATAAAAGTACAATTCAAGAACTACGCTCTTCAAATCTAGAGGTAGTCATTAGCGCTGCAGGCCATTCTGAAGGCTGGATAGCTAAAATTAACAAACATAACCTTGTCTGTTCTGAACAATCTAACATCAGCAAGGGGATCTTGCATATTGCTACTAATGACTTGTTTATTCAACTTACGCAATATGTCACTGAGGACGTAACATTAATCATTACACCTCCGATAGGAAGCCCTCCTAAGGGATACGAATATCTGGATGTCTGGCCAAAAATTCTGCATCAAAAAGTGAGCGGCCCAAAAGAATATGTTCAAGCTCTTAAAGAACAAGATCTGGAATTAACATTTAATTTAAATAAGGTTTCCTTTGAGGAGCTTGAAAGAAATCGCATAGCTCAGGGGAATCATGATGAAATCATTTTCCCCGTTCCTGAAGAATGGAAAAAAATTCTTATTCCCTTTGAGAATGCTTATGTCAACCTTAACGATCCTCAAGCAGATTTCTTACGCTTGCTGTTCCTAAAGCAAAATTTTGTTCCTTTGGATTTAAATCTGCCGATATTTCTCTTTTTCCCAGTGAAATATCTCTCCACTGTAAATCCTCAGGTCTATACTTTAGATCCTAAAGATCCCATTGTACTTAATCAAGGAATCTTTCAAGTTAACATTCCCCTATACGTTAAAGAAGTCAGTAGACTTTTCTTAGATGTAGTTAAAAATAACCTTGCTATTACCATCACAATGACTCCAAATTCTGTCCTTTCTCCTTTAGGGTGGGCTATAGAATTCATGGATGAAAAAACATTAGAGGATACGTTCTTAAAAGAAACTATTGCTCAGGAATATGGAATTTTACACGACCTAGCTCTTATTGATGAAGTAAGTATTCGGCATCGTTTTAGAGAATATTTAAGAAAGCTGTCACTCTTTACTAAAGATGGCTCTCCCTTAAATCTCTCTGCAGAAATCCAAGATAATAAAGTGATTATTCAAGCTAAATCTACAGAAACTACCAAGGTATATAAAAAAGAGTAAGCCATAATTTTCTTGGTTTGGCGTTACTCTATAAATACACGCCTATCTCCTAATTTTTAGTAATAGTCGTTGCTTTTTTCTTATGGTTTCTTAAAAATTTTTATGGCCAAATTAAAAGAGGTTTTTATGTGTCTAACGAATTGCCTTAGCTCTGTATTTGAATGTATAGTGAAAACCTCTTGCTGCTGTACGAAAAATCCCACCCCTAAAAAAGTCGTGACCATAATTTTTGGTATCGTTTTTGCTATTTTAGCTCTTGGAGCTTCTATAGTTTTCGGATTATCTTGTGCAAATGTTATTCAAATTCCTGATCCTGCATTTGGCTCAAGCATCCATTTAATTGCTCTATTGCCTCTTGCAGCCCTCATTGGTTTCTCTCTTTCTTCTGGCTGTTTCAGAGTAAATAATCGAATCAAATAATTTTATATAATTTATGACTTCTGTTTGTCTAGTAATCTAACCCTATGGTATATAGGCTTGAAGTTAATAGATTCATCATGTGGCATGTATTTCGTAAAGTAACGCAATATCTTTTAGAAGCGCCTGTTTATTATTCAGCTTTAGGGCTCATGGCCTTACTTAAATGCTTGCCTAATAGGCTTCTTTTTCCCCTGTCGCGTCTTGCAGGGTCTATAGCTTTCTATTGTATTCCTGATTATAGGAAAACAGCCCTCACCAATTTAGCCTTAGCGTTTCCTAGAAAAACTTTTCAAGAACGACGTTCCCTAGCAAAGCAGTCTCTCCAGCACCTTATGCTAACAGGGCTGGAGTTGTTAACAATGGAAAAGATCGTAAAGAAAATCGAAAAGATCATTACTATAGCTCAGGATCCTAAAAATCCTCCTGAAGGCTTTTTGCCTGAGGAAGTTCTCTCTCCTGAAGAGATTAAAGAGACCTTCCAACAGCTCGATCAACAACAAGGGGTTATTTTATTTTGTGGACACCAAGCAAATTGGGAGCTGCCCTTTCTTTACATCACCAAGGACTATCCTGGCTTAGCCCTAGCAAAATCAATAAAAAATCAAAAACTTAATAAAAAGATCTTTTCTTTAAGAGAAATTTATAAAGGTAAAATTGTAGGCCCTAAGCAGGGTATCCACCATGCTATAAAAACCTTAAAGCAAGGCCATCTTGTAGGGATTGTCGGGGACCAAGCCTTGCTAATGTCTTCTTACTCCTATCCTTTATTTGGAGAGTGTGCCTTTACAACAACATCTCCAGCATTGTTAGCCTATAAAACCGGAGCTCCAGTTTTAGCTATTAGCGTCTACCGACGCTCCCAAGACTACCTTGTTATTCCAAGTAAAAAATTCTATGCTGACAAAAGCTTGCCTATGAAAGAAGCTACCTCGCAGCTCATGGATAAGCTCATGGGGTTTTTAGAAAAGGGTATTGCATGCAAGCCAGAGCAATGGCTTTGGGTACATAAACGCTGGAAACGCAAGCTCTCTCCTCAGCTTAAAAAGAAGTACCGCTATAGCCATATTTTGGTGATAGTTTCAGGAACCCTTCTTTACAAATACCATTCTTTCTTGAGCAGCTTGGGGCAAAAGTTCTCTGGGGCTTCTTTAACCTTAGCGGTATTCACTCCCAATATTCATAAAATCTGTATTGACAGTAGTTTATCTTGCTATAAGATCTTACCCTTAAAAAGCTACCATGACCTCTTAGAGGTGCCTAACAGCTTCGTGGCTGTTTTTGACCTTAAAAACTGTCCAAAATCTATGCACAAACACTTTAAAAAGACTGGATCTTTGCATACATATACGGAGAACTCCCTAAAAGAGCAGCTCCCCAATCAAGAAGACTCTTTAGAAGTTTCCCTAGAAAGGTTCTTTAAAAAAAGCCATGCGAACTAGTTCGCTGCAGAACTTGTTAAAATATCATTCACGACGGTTAAGGTTAGGTTATTCGTTTCCTTCATGAAGGCTCCGCGGCTAAACACTAAAACCTTATCATAGTTCGACAAGATCCCTTGTTCTATACCATAAATGCATGCCTCTCGTCTCCATACCATACGGTCGGTTTCCTTCCTTGTCAACATAGGATAAACTCCCCACTCTACAGCTAAGCGATAATAGAGAGAAAGCTCCGGAGTGACAGCAATAATGGGAAATTTTGGACGATATTTTGATAAGAAAATTGGAGTACTTCCGGATTCCGTATAAACAATAATAGCCTTTGCTCCGGCCTTTTCTGCGATCTGGATTCCTGAAACTCCAATGGAAGACAAACAAGGAGAAACTTTAACAACAGAGCGGCTTTCATCCAAATCTAAAAAAGATGCATATTCAAGGTTTTTCTCTGTTTCTTGAATTACTGAACGCATCATGCATGCAGCAGAAATTGGATGCTCTCCTGAAGCTGTTTCTCCAGAAAGCATCACAGCAGAAGTACCATCATAAATCGCATTGGCTATGTCAGAAACTTCCGCGCGTGTAGGTAAGACATTACGAATCATAGATTCTAACATTTGCGTTGCCGTAACACAAAAACGACCGGCTTCTCGAGAAATTCTAGCCATCATCTTCTGTAAATGTGGAACCTCAACAACAGAAAGCTCGATTCCTAAATCCCCCCTGGCAATCATAATCCCATCTGCACATTCAACAATCTCAGAAAAGTTCTTCACCCCTAAACGATTCTCAATCTTTGCAATGATGGGAATCTTTGGACCACCAAAATCTTCCAGGCTCTTACGCATAGATTCTATATCCTCACGACAACGTACAAAAGATGCCGCAATGAAATCTACTCCCTGCTCTACGCCAAACTTTAGATCCATAAGATCTTTATCCGTCATAAATGGCAGAGAAACTTCAATATCACGAATACTCAACGACTTATGAGACTTTAACTCTCCATCACTAAGAATTTCTAACTCTAAGCTATTTGCTTGTGAAGAAACTACTTTTGCATGCACATACCCATCATCAATAAGCACCTGAGCGCCTTCACGAATGAAAGGAAAAATCGTATTAGGAACTAATGTAATTCCCTGTTCTAGAGACCCCTCTATATCTTTATCTATAAGGCGGATTCTCTGCCCTCGAGACACCCGAATGGGCGTAGGGATCCTCCCTAAGCGAATTTCCGGTCCCTTAGTATCCAGCATAATTGCTAAGGGAACCTCCTTCTTTTTGCGAAGCTCCTTAAGGGTTCGTATGGTTTCCCCATGAGATTCGTGCGTGCCATGGCTAAAATTTAACCTAGCAACGTTCATACCTGCATCTATAAGCTTTTCTAGCATTTCCGGAGAGCTTGTTGCAGGCCCTATAGTACAAATAATCTTTGTTCGTGTAACCATAACGTTCTTTCTTTAACTCCCAAATGACTACCTTAGATGTTCTAAGGTATGCATAGATTATTTAAATCCTCAAGGATCTTGCAGGAATATACTATATTACGTTTAATTTGTACTCAGAAATACCCCAAGTAAAACCCATTCGTATTTTTCTCTTTTTACGTCGAAACATTCCTATACTAACCTATCGCGTTCAAAAAGTTTTTACTAAAGAAAGAGCCCATGACACCACTTCCTATTCATCTTTCTGGAATTACCGTAAGAAACCTCAAAAATCTTTCCGTCACTTTTCACTCTGGGGAAATCGTTTTACTCACTGGCGTTTCGGGATCAGGGAAGTCCTCATTAGCTTTCGACACAATCTATGCTGCAGGAAGAAAACGCTACATTGCAACTTTACCAACATTTTTCTCCACAACGCAAACCTCTCTTCCTAATCCTAAAGTCCAAAGCATTCAAGGACTCTCTCCTACAATTGCCGTAAAACAAAACCACTTTGCCCATCATCACCATGCCACTGTAGGAAGCACTACAGAACTTTTCTCTCACCTTGCTCTTCTCTTTGCTCTAGATGGTGAAGCCCGAGATCCCGAAACTCTTAACACCTTAAATATCCAAAGTAAAGAGCAGATCCTCGCTACCTTACAAGATCTCCCTGAAAATACCTCTCTTACTCTTCTTGCTCCCCTTCTCCACAAAGACCCTATGGGAGTACAAAATTACATTCGGCAAGGTCTCACAAAAGTCTCTATCCTTGGAGAATCCCATCCTATATATGAATTTCTCTCTTCTGGAATTCCCGATGATTCCCCAGCCGAACTCATTTTGGACTCTCTCATCAAAAATGAAAGTAACTCTGCAAGGTTAAAGGTGAGTCTATTTTCAGCATTAGCCTTAGGGGAAGGCTCCTGCTCTGTTCTTATCGGTCAAAAACGGCACTCCTTTTCTACACAAGTTCACCTTGGCAGCCGCACATTCTCCCCCCTCACTCCTCAGGACTTCTCCCCAACAAGTCTTCAGGGCCGCTGCCCCTTATGTCAAGGCTCTGGCCTACACATCACCATCCAAGATCCCCATCTTCTCAATGAAACCCTTTCTATCCGAGAAAACTGCTGCGCCCTAGCAGGAAATTGTTCTACTTATCTCACTCATACGATTTATCAAGCCTTAGCCGATGCGTTACATTTCAGCTTAGATACTCCCTGGAAACTTCTTCCTAAACACATCCAAAACACCTTCCTATGGGGAGATAAACATCTTGCTCTTCCTGTCCGTCTCTTTGACCCTGTTACAGGGAAACGCTCTCTTTCCTACAAGCTTTGGAAAGGGGTTCTTAATGAGATCGCAGATAAGGTACGCTATGCCAAACAACCCTCGAGTCAGCTTCCTGAGGGAACTACATGTCATACCTGCTCACAATGTCATGGATCAGGAATTCATGAGTATGCCTCTGCAGCTTCCTGGAAGGGGAAGACATTTTCTGAGTTCCAACAGCTTCCCCTTTCTGAATGGCTCGCGTTTCTCTCTTCACAAACAAAATCCTCTTCTACAAAGGAGATTCTCGAAGGCTTATGTCAGCGGCTTTCTTTCCTTGTGGAATTAGGCTTGGGCTACCTCACACCAAACCGCTCCTTAGCAACCCTCTCTGGAGGAGAGCAAGAACGCACTGCACTTGCAAAACATCTCGGCGCTGGTCTTCGGGGAATTACCTATGTTCTTGATGAGCCTTCTATAGGCTTACATCCCCAAGATACGGACAAGCTCATTTCGATGATCGAAAAACTCCGCGATCAGGGGAACACTATCATTCTCGTAGAGCATGATGAGAGGATGATTTCTTTCGCGGATAGAATCATTGACATTGGCCCTGGTGCAGGAATCTTTGGGGGGAAAATTCTCTTTAATGGCACCCCTCAAGACTTTCTTTCTTACGGCACATCTCTCACAGCAAAGCACTTAAGAAACGAGCTTTCTATTGCCATTCCTGAACCTCGAGAAAAAGCCTCATCTTGGCTCTCGCTAACTCACGCCACCACAAATAACTTAAAGAACATCTCCATACGTCTTCCCTTACAGCGGCTCTCCACAGTCACCGGCGTATCAGGATCAGGGAAGTCCTCCCTAATTAACGACACTCTAGTCCCTGCTGTGGAAGCATTCTTACATAGCGGACAACTCCCTGACACCTTATCATTTGAACATGGCACCATCTCTAGGCTCATCCATATCTCTCGGGATCTCCCTGGGCGCTCCTCACGCTCCATTCCACTCACTTTCATAAAAGCTTTTGACACACTTCGCGAGCTCTTTGCCTCTCAATCCCATAGCAGATCCTTAGGGCTAACGAAGTCCCACTTTAGCTTCAACTCCCCGCAAGGAGCCTGCACAGAATGTCGCGGATTAGGAGAGATTTCTCTATCTGAAGATGAGCCTTCGACAACATGCCCCGAATGTCACGGCTCCCGCTACCAAAAGTACATTCTCGAAGTTACCTATCGGGGAAAAAATATTGCTGAGGTTCTCGCAATGACCTCCTATGAAGCAGCTACTTTCTTCTCTCACCTCCCTTCCCTTTACGAAAAGCTCCATGCGTTAAACTCCCTAAGGTTGGATCACCTCCCCTTGGGAAGGCCTCTATCTACACTTTCTGGAGGGGAAATTCAAAGGCTAAAGCTTGCCTATGAGCTTCTTTTGTGCTCATCAAAACCCACTCTCTATGTCCTTGATGAGCCTACGACAGGACTGCACACCCACGATATCCTTGCCTTAATCCAGGTTCTACGTTCGCTCACTCACCAAGGACATACGGTTATCGTGATAGAACATAACATGCATGTCGTAAAAGTTTCTGACCATGTTCTCGAACTCGGTCCTGAAGGAGGACAGAAGGGAGGGTATCTCATCGCCTCCTGCTCCCCTAGGGAACTCATCAAGCTCTCTACCCCCACAGCACAATGTCTTGCTCCTTATATGTCTATGAGCTCCCAGCCCCCTAAACTCCCTCCTAAAACACCTTCTTTGAAAAGCAACCAGAACATCTTTATTGAAAATGCCTATCACCACAACCTCAAGCACTTAAACCTTTCTCTTCCTAATAACGCCTTAATTTCCGTAGGGGGAGCCTCAGCATCAGGGAAGCACACTCTAGTCTTTGATGTTCTCTATGCTTCTGGGAACATTGCCTATGCGGAACTTTTCCCTCCCTATATCCGTCAGGAGCTCCTTAAGGAAACTCCTCGTCCCCATGTGGGGAAGGTCCTTGGGCTTTCTCCCGTAGTAGCTGTAAGAAAACGAGGAACTCAGCGTCATTCCAGTCACACCCTAGCTTCAGCACTAGATATTAGCGATAGTTTGGAAAAGCTGTTTGCTCTTCTTGGAGAACCCCACTCCCCTATTACTGGGGAAAAGTTAGAAAAACTCACTCCCCAAGGATTTATTGATACCCTAATGAAGAACTCCTTAGATCTCTATGTTACTGTGACGGCACCTTTGCCTCCTGAGGAGAATCTCGAGCTCTTCCTCCAGGCAAAACGTAAAGAGGGCTTCTTAAAGCTATTCGCAAATGGAAAAATCTTTGATCTTGATGATCCTCTCTCCTTCCCTCTTGAGGATCCTGCTCTTGTCGTACAACATATAAAAATCTCCCCTAAAAATAAGATCTCCCTACTCTCGGCATTATCTTTATCTCTATCCCTATCTCCAACTCCTAAACTCTATATCCATGATCATGACCGTCTCCATATGCTTCCCTACTCCCAAAGTTGGCAAGATTCCTTAGGAATTTCCTATCCTGAAATTTCTAGAGATCTCCTCTCCAGGGACCACAAAGAAGGCCAGTGCCAGCAATGCCGCGGCTCAGGGAAACTCCTGACGTTCTCCCTCCACCACCATAAAGAAAAACTCCGCCACTATACCTTAGAAAAGCTCCTAGCATTCCTCATCCCTAAATCTCTTCTTTCTTCCACTCTTAAAGCTCTCCCTATCCCGCAAAACATTCTTATAGAAGATCTTAGCGAGAAAGACTTCCAGAATCTCTGTCTAGGGACTCCTCAATACCCAGGACTTGAAGAACTTCTTAAAGAACACATAAGCTATACAGATCCTTTGATTAAGCCCTTCCTTATTTCGGAGGTCTGCTCTGCATGTGAAGGTTGGGGTCTTCATGACTATGCTCGCAATGTCCGTATCAATGCTATATCTCTGCCAGAGATCTATCAGGAAGATACGACCTTTTTGAAACGCTTCCTCCAAGAAATCCGAGAAGATTGTGCAAAGCTCCTTATTCAAGATCTAAAAACTCGTATTTCCTTTATTGAACAAGTCGGTCTTGACTACATCTCCTTAAAGCAAACACAGGACACTTTAAGTGAAGGAGAGCGCTATCGCCTCCATTTGGCAAAAAAAATCTCTTCTAACCTTACTGATATTGTCTATCTTCTCGAATCTCCCCTAGAGGGACTTCATCCCCATGACTTCCCACTGCTCCTTGCGCTGCTAAATACTCTTGTTTCTAATCACAATACCGTTATTGCAACAGATCGAGGGAACCTTCTTGCTCCCTATGCACATCATAGCCTCTATCTTGGTCCCAACTCCGGTCCTGAAGGAGGCTTCCTGTGTTCCCCTGAGGAAACTCCTCTCCCTGAAATTTCTATCCCTCCTGTGGACCCATCCTTACCTAAATTAGCTGTAAACCTCTCCATCCATCACATTCAAAATCTCGAAGTCTCTGCTCCTTTACGTTCTGTTGTTGCCCTTGCAGGAGTATCGGGATCAGGGAAAACTTCTCTTCTGCTTGAAGGCTTTTACAAAGAAGCTCTGCGTCAGAAGTCTTCCTCGATATTTTCTGATATTCTTATTTTAGATTCCCATTCTTTACCTTCCTCTCAGCGCTCCGATATTAGCACCTATTTCGATATCGCTCCGCATTTACGTGCATTTTATGCTTCGCTAACAAAAGCCAAAGCTCTGGGGATCTCTGAGACGATGTTCAGCACAAATACAAAAAAAGGCCAGTGTGCGGATTGCTTAGGCATGGGCTATCAACTTATAGACCGCGCATTTTATGCTCTGGAAAAACGCCAGTGCCCTACCTGCTCAGGATACCGCATACAGCCCCTAGCACAGGAGGTAACCTATGAAGGAAAGCACTTTGGGCAGCTACTTCATGCTCCTATTTCTGCTATCGCTACGATGTTCCCTTTTATTCGGAAAATCCAACCTGCTTTGCAGGCTCTGCAACAACTAAACCTTGGCTATCTCCCTCTTGGAGAAAAGCTCTCTTCCCTCTCACAAAGCGAAAATATGTCCTTAAAAATTGCCAAAAACCTCTACCTACCTTTAAAAAAGCCTACGCTAATTCTTATGGATGAGATCTCTTCCTCTCTGGATTCCTTAAGAAAGCGTAAGCTCCTCATAAAATTTCATGAACTTGCAGCTTCTGGCCACTCAATTTTCTTCATAGAGCACGATATAGAAATGCTAAAGTACGCCAACTATCTTATTGAACTCGGCCCTAAAGCCGGAAAAGAGGGAGGGAAACTTCTCTTTTGTGGTCCCCCGAAAGAACTCCCTTCTAGTACTACCTCGATCCTTAAAAACTATCTACGCTTTTAAAGGGGGCGCTCCTGAAATAGTCTCTCATAAGAGGCTCTGCATACATCACGCTCTTTCTCAAGGCCTAAACAGTGAGCATATAAAAACTTCTGCGACAAGAGCAGTTGGCGCTCCCGAAACGAAAGCCCCCCCATAATGCTTCCAGGAGAGATGCATTCGCGAGCTAACAAGGAACAGGGCAAAAGAAACTCTCGGTTCCCTCCCTTCTGAAAATGCGCTTCGGCATGCTCTTGCCCTTTTGCAAGGGCAAGCCAGCAGCCGTACAAAACAAACACCTCGTGACAAGGATCTTGTCTTAACTCAGGATCATATAGATTAATTAAGTCATAAGCTTCTTGCTTCTCATGCATCCATAATCTTGCACGGATTTCATGAGGTAAGAGATAGAGCTTCTCCCAAGCCTCAGGAAGGTGTTTTCTTATCATAGGAAGCACCTCTAAGATCCTCTCCCCCTGAGAACAAATCATTGCCTCATTAGCAAACAGCTCAAAAAGATAAAGGATCAGCTCAGGAGGTAACATTTCAATGCGGGAGAGTCCCTCATCTCCCTTAAGGATACTTTGCAGATCTTCTATGAAAACATACATCTTTTCTGGGGCAATCTCTACAGCTTCCTGAGAGAGTTCTATACTAAGAACGCGGCGTTTAAACTCCTCAGCATACAGCTCTAAAAACTCACTATATTTTATCTCTGCAGCGACATAAAAGATCTCTGCAAGGGTACGAAAATCCCGCAACTCCCAAGCTCTTTGGAACAATTCCGGAAGAAGCGGCATAAATCCCGACCAGAGACTCAAAAATAACTCCATTTTCAAAGAACGCAGCTGAGGAGGCGCGATCCCCAAGCGATACAACAAAGAACTCTGAAGCTTATCTTTAAGGTAGCCTAGGAAAGTCTTTTCTTGTCCTACAGAGATCAGCTCGGGAGCAACCTGAAGCACTAGAAGAAGAAACACCATCGTAACGCTATGACGCTTATGCAAACTCTCATATAAACGATAAATAAGGTGATCCTTAAGCCGAGAAATTTCAGGGTGTTGTGAATAGCGCTTTAATGCTAACAAAAGGCTCTTTACTTCCTCATGAAACTCCCCTAGTCTTTGATAGACAAGAGCTTTTCCTAAATACTCTAAGGGTGCAAGGACACTTTGATGTAAAAGAGAAAACTCCTCAAGGGCACAGGAAAAGCCGTCAAGATCATCCTCAAAGGATGCCTTTTCCATCAGAGCAATGCCAGCTCGAAATAGCGCCTCACATCCTTCCTTACGTCTAGGGAAAGACTCCGCTATTCTCTTATAAAACACTAATGCACGATCATAGAGTTTCTCGGAAAGGAACGCATCAGGAACTGCAAGGCAATTAACATGCAAAGATCCACTGCTTTCAAATACCCCAATTTCTCCAAGAATCTCCTCCATATTTTGAACAAGAACGCCTATATGCCCGCCACGGCTGGGCATGTAATCTACATACACAAGCCACAGAGCGCTATCTATATAAAGAGATAGGCTATTGCTACACTTCTCTAAAATTATAGAAAAAGCCTCTTTCTGACCATAGATCTCCTGAGAGATCTTCTGAATTTCTAGCCCGTTTTTCACGAGAGACACAGAAAGCACGTTCTCCTTCATCTGAAGCCAAAAACCATACCCTCGATAAAAGGAATTATCGATAGAGTTTACAGAAGGAGGAAGAAGAACCCCGAACCCCTCAACAACCCCACGTCGCGAAAGCGTACACTCCAGACGAACCTCTGAGAAGCTTTCCACATTAGAGATCGCTAAACGATACCATGAAGAAGGCAGCACTTCCAACATGGGGAAATATTTCGATAAAAGAATTGGCTCGCACCACTTCCAGCTCTGCCTCCCCTGAGGATCAAGGTTTTTCTTATGTATCCATTTGGGGTTCCCCTGCACGTACCTCTCAATATCCTCCTTTAGCTCCATGACAGAACTATAGCGAACACTGGGGTCTTCAGCTAAGGCCTTAATCACCACAGATGAAAGAAACGGAGGGATCTCCCGATAAGGCGCAACATCCTCAGGAGGAGCAATTAACACAGGCTCCCTAAGGATTTTCTTCCCGCGCGCCCTGTGATAAGGGAATGACAGAGTCAACATTTGATACAAAATCACCCCTAAGGCATAAACGTCCGTACTCTCTGAGGCTGGATTTCCTAAAAGACGCTCCGGTGCCATGTAATCGGGAGTTCCTACTAATTTTCCATAGACTGTCATCTGCTGAGGAGATTCCCCAAGGGAGAGTTTCTGTTCACTCATGCACTGGGGCTCTAAGCATACACGGGATACCGCAGCGCCCCAATCTAAAATCACCACTTCACCAAAGAGCCCTAGAAGAATATTGTCAGGTTTAAGATCCCGATGGAGAACTCCCCGAGAATGCACATAGGATATAGTCGCGCAGATCTTATAGAAAATAGATAAAAATGCTCCTACAGAGGTTTTCTCCGCAAGCTCCTTAGAAAGTCCCTCCTGTTTCCATACACTTTTGAGCAAGCTTTTTAAGGTATAACCCTCAATATAAGGCATGGTGTAGTATACTGGATCTTGGTTACTACAGATCGTATATACAGGAACTACTCCAGGATGCACAAGATCCGCAGCAATCTTTGCTTCCCTAAGGAAACGTTGTTTCAACAGTGTATTATTAGAAAGGTCCTTGCGGATATTTTTTAACGCAACATGCCGCGAGCACACAGTATCATAGGCAAGGTACACCTCACCCATTCCTCCTTTACCTATGAGCCTGATGATCTTATATCTTTGCAAATGCCCTCAGCCTCTCCTAAGATAGCGATACTAGCTTATCTAAAACCCCTTGCAATTCTAAACGATAGTTCCTCAACGCTTCCTCTTTATCCTTCACCAGCTGCGGATTTGCCTTCAACCGAAAACTCTCGCTACTTAGTAAGTGCGTAGTACTCTCTATAGCTCTTTGTAATCGCTGACTCTCCTTTTCTAATCGTCCCTTTTCCTTAGCAAGATGCCCCTCAGGAACAAAAATCCCTAGGCGAATACTGTCAATAACCCCTAAGCTATATACACGATCTCTAGGCTCTTCCTGCACACATTGAATAGAAGATATCCCTCCAAGAGCCTGAATAATAGAGAAGTAACGCGTGATCTCAATATCCTCAGGACAAAGCACAAACGCCTCTAAAGGAACTCTAGGATCTAATTGCATCTCTCCGCGGATATTGCGTACTGTGTATACCAAACGCTGGGCCAAAGTAAATGATGCATGAAGATCTTGAGGAAATTCTATAGCAAAAGCTCGAGGATAAGGGGCTTCTATACATGCTCTCGAGCGCAACATTGCAACAACATGATGCGTAAGTGCATCGCCATCTCCCTCAAGCATCGGCCCCAAGACCTCCTGAACCTTAAGAAATAAAGACTCTGTAATAAAAGGAACTACAGGATGCAACACACCCAACATACTGACTAACAAAACCAACAATAGCTTACGTTTGGTTTGTCTGTCCTTCTCACTCCCCTGCTTTCCAAAGAGTATAGGCTTGATAATCTCAATATATGTTGAGCATAGGTCATTACGGAAAAACTCGTAAGACATCATAGCAATCTTATCAAAAGCATACACTTCATATGCCTCATGGAGTTTCTCAATCAGCTGGTTAAACCCATCAAGAATATAGTAATCTTCTAGCTGCAATGTACTTTGATCTATCCCAGAAAGAAGATCTTGACAGCGCATCTCAGAAATATGCCCTAAAATAAACCTCGCTCCGTTCCAAAGCTTATTGGCAAAATTTTTAGATTCCTCAAACAAACGAAAATCAAGATCTATCTGTTCTCCTCTGTTCGCACAGGAACACAAGGTCATGCGAACCGCATCTGCTCCATACATCTCTATCATCTCTATGGGATCAATCACATTCCCCTTGGACTTTGAGAGCTTCTCCCACTTAGCTATAACATCTTTAGGGAGCTCTTTTCCTAAATCATACTCACGCTTCTCTGCTCCAGAAATGTAACTCCACTCACCCAGTTCATTATAGCGCTTGTAGGACTTCCCAAAAATCAACCCATGCAAAAAGACCTCAGAAAATGGCTTTTCCCCATACATGGCAAAGCATAGAAGCACCATTCTCGTCACCCAGAAAAACAGAATATCATGGCCAGTGACTAACACTGACGTCGGATAAAACTTCTTGAGATCTTCGGCATTCTCATCTGGCCATCCCAAACAAGTCAGAGGCCATAACCCAGAGGAAAACCACGTATCTAAAACATCTGGATCTTGCTCCCAAGATTCAGGATCTCTAGCCACCTCTTCAGGGACTCCTTCACCATCATAGCAAATGATCCTTTCAGGGTCCTCTTTATGATACCATACGGGAATACGATGCCCCCACCAAAGTTGACGGCTAATGCACCAATCCCGAAGATTATTTGCCCACGCTAAATAGTTCCTCTTAAACTCTTTAGGGAAAATACGAATGCTCTCGCTATGAACAAAATCACATACCTCCTTACGGAAGCTGTCTACAGAAATAAACCATTGCTTCGATAGATAAGGCTCTATTACTGCTCCAGACCGATAAGAAATTCCCACCCGCAGCGTATACGGCTCCTTTTTAACAAACAACCCTGCCTGATCTAAAGCAATAAGGATTTCCTCGCGCGCCTTTTCCTTATGTAATCCCTCAAAAGGCCCGCCGTTTTCATTGATTTTCCCTGAGGGCGTCAAGATATTGATCTTAGGCAGCCTATGACGCTCTCCCATTTGGTAGTCATCTTTATCATGTGCAGGGGTGATTTTTACAGCTCCCGTTCCAAAATCAGGATCTACAAAGGTATCTCCCAAAATTGGGATCTCCCTTTGGACAAAAGGCACTTCTAATTTCTCCCCGATAAACTCCCTATAGCGCTCATCTTCAGGATGTACAGCAACAGCAGTATCCCCTAATAGGGTCTCAGGACGCGTTGTTGCCACTATTATAAATTTCTCAGATCCTACAACACGGTAGCGAATATAATACAACCACCCCTCTTTCTCTTCATATTCGACTTCATCATCAGAGAGGGCAGTTTGCAATACAGGATCCCAGTTCACAAGATAATACCCACGATAAATATTACCTTGATCAAAAAGCTTCTTAAAAGCCCGCTTAACAGCACGACATGCTGAGGTCTCTAAAGTAAAGCGCTTTCTCGTCCAGTCGCATGAACATCCCAACTGCTTAAGCTGTGAAAGAATGACTTCCTCGCTTTTTTCCTTCCATTCCCAGACATGCTCTAAAAATTCTTCTCGAGAAAATTGACTTCGTCGTTTCCCTAAAGTCTCAAAAAGACGCCTCTCAACAACTGCCTGCGTAGCAATTCCTGCATGGTCTGTTCCTGGAATCCAACATGTCTCAAACCCCTGCATACGCTTATATCGAATTAATACATCCTGCAAGGTATTTACCAAAGCATGACCCATATGCAAAATTCCCGTAACATTTGGAGGCGGCATCACAATGGAATAGGGAGGCTTAGAGCTTGAAGAATCAGCTGTAAACATCCCTTTCTCCTCCCAAAAAGCATAAAGAGCTTTCTCCACCCCTTTAGGATCATATGCCTTAGGCAATTCTTCTTCGTTCATACTTTCAATCCAACAACATATTTATAATTATCTATAATCATCAAAGAAATCGAATCCCATTAGGCATCCGAGAATTCATCTACTGAAATCACATCCATCCAAAGATGATGACGTCGGCTGATAATTTCTTTATCTCCGTTCAATAAAGCCACGCGATAAGAAACTATCCCCTGATTCTCTTCATACTCATCATCTTTGATGCAATACACACGATATCCTGACAACTGGGAAATGTCATAAGTTAATTTCTCCACTCGACCACAGCCGTGGTACACCCAAAGCTGCAAGGTAAGCGGCAAACTCTTATGCATACGATGAGGCAGACTCCAAGTTACAACCACCTGCTGACCAAAGATTTCGTGCATTCCTGCGGATTCTATCCCAAGTTGAGCAGCAGCAGTATACTCGTTGTCAACAAATTCTGTAAAAGAGGATAACATAGGCTCAGAACAGCCTGAAAGGCACAACACGCCTATAAAAGGTAACAAAATAAAAGTGAGTAATGCTCTACAGTAGTAATAGCGCAAAAACAAAAGCAAAGAGTGCAAACGACTCGACGATCCCGATTGAGGCATAACATTTACCATAGATTGATGAGGATCTTGCATAAGCTTGAATTCCACTGACACAGCATTTTCCTTGCATCACTGCAGAAATTAACAAAGCGGCCCCTACAGATACCCCTATAGCAATTCCTCCAATAGGAGATAAGGATCCGCTCTTTATTGACCCTTGCATGATCAACATTAAAATAAACCCATAAATAGATTGAGATGATGGCATTGCAGACATGCCGATAAGTTTCCCGTGTCCCTCATCTATCCGAGACATCACAGCGTGCGAAGCTACACCAGCTATACCACAACCTATGGCACTCCCTATCATAGCTAGTCCCAAAACTATAGCCGGCCCGATAACAGATAAATCTATCATATGTACCTCTTTGCGATCTCTTAAGAAAACCTTTTGTTATAAAATCAATAGCGGTGAGTTTATCAAACCCTAGAATTATTATCTAAACGAATCCCTTAAACATCGAAATCTTCATTACAAACGATTTTCCTCAAGGGCCGTAATAATTTCCCGCCTCCATCAAAACAGTAATGATACCATTCAATAAAGTTTAACCTTAACCCGTGAATTACCCCTCCCATAATAGACAGAACAATATTCACCATATGCCCACAGAGAATAATTACTGATCCGATAAGCATTGGGAAGCGCGATCCTATTTGATTAAAGGTAGCTCCCATCATTGCCCCCGCTAATCCTAAAGCATAAATACGCAAGTAAGAAAGGACATCAGAAAACACCTGAATTACAGCAACAACCTCGTCAATACCTCTCCAGCTTCTTTGTACTATTGCAAGAAGCACTGCTACACCTATTCCTACAAAGACTCCATAATAGCCAATAGTCGCCCCCAAAACATACGGAACATGGAATACATAGTGGATTATAGACACTGCATGCAAATAGGTTGGAACGTACAAGTAAGCACAAATCATGAAAATAATCCATCCCAGACCGGAATAGCGAAAACGCGAATACCGCAACATCCCTAAGGCAAGGTGAACCACCCCAACGATCAAAGCAAGCTCCATTAAGATACTATCGATAAACTTATTGTACACAATTGCTTTAGACTCTCCTCCGGAGAAGTCTTCTTTAAGCAAAAAGGCCTCAGGATTATCTATAGATTTTAATAGAGGATATTCATTTACAAGTTCCTTATATGCCTGGGGACGATTCGTTACGTAATATTCAGCTTTTTTCAATGCTAAAATATGTGTTAGGGAGTACTGACGTAAAAGGCTTTGATTACTAAATGTCATACCAAAAAAGGAGGTCGTTGCGGCTCCCCAACACATGCAGCCAATCCCTAAGATAGAAGAGGTCTTTAAGAAACGCGACAAAGCTGCCGAAGTTCGTTTTTTCCCCCGACTCTTATATACAAGGAATAAAGACGTCAGAAGAAAAAGCAGACCATATCCTGCATCGTTCACAATCATAGAAAAAAACACTACAAAGGAGACAAATACCCAAGAAGAGGGGTCCTTATCGGAAGAAGCTGGGGTATCATAAATATTTACTAGGTCTTCCCCCATCTTACCGATGCCTTTATTTTCAAGATACGTAGGAACAACTTCTTGATCATCTATAGCGACTCTCTCTAAGAATACTTGATGCTCCTTGCATATATGTGTAAGTACTTTAACCTGATCCGAAACAACCCAACCTACTACTGCAAATGCCTTGCCTTCAAACAGCTCTTCACAACACTCTTCAGCATGATGCAAGTTTTGCTCATTTATGCATGCACAAAGCCCCATGCTAACGTCATGCCGGTACGCATAGAGCTCTCTCAATCTTTCTGTCTTTAGTCGAATTTCCCTTTGTACATTGACTATTTCAGCTTGAAGTTCATTTACAGATTTCGCAGCATCGATCTCCGTATAGACATTATTCGGGAGCTCTACGACTCCAACGACAACATAATAATCAAAGTTATATGCCGTCGAGAGGTAGAACATATTTGATATAGGAACCTCTAGATTCTCACCTTCGATATGTTTCCTGTAAAAGAATCTTAGGCTAAGCCCTGAGCGCTTCTTAAGCTCTAAAACCTCTTCAGAAGAAAAGCTCCCCAAGGGCTTTACCCTAACGACTTCTTTATTTAAGGTCTTTACCTTTTCCGAAAGCTCTTGAATCTCACGATGTAATAATAAAACTTGATTGATGACTTCATCTACGGAGAGCTCTTCTCCCTTCGCAATCATTAATGCTTCTGAAGAGCGTTCCTGTTCTAGCTGATGAAAAATCTTCAAGCATTTAATAAAGTGACTTGTATTTTCCGTTGCAATAACATGCTTCTTCGAAACAAATTCTACGACACCAAGATCCCGACAAGCAGAAAAAAACGAAGTTTTATCACGACCTATAAAGAGGTACTTGTGAACATCTACGCGCATGGCTCTCCTCGTTTTCTCTGCTCGATTTTTTTCTTGGCAATTTTCACCTGGCCGATATCTGTTATACTTCGGTCACTTAAAAACACTGCTATTTTCTTCAGAGCTTGGATTGTTTCAGGAATTAGCTTCTTCTCAAACAAATTCACACGAATAGAAACTGCTCGCAACTCTGACTCAAGTATTTGCTGCCGCTGCATCGCAACTTCTGCCATAATCTTCCCTGTGACAAACTCTTGGGAAGACACAATTAAAGCGTCCATCCATATAGGAGTATCTAATAAAGAATACTCCGTCTGACTTAAGGATATGCTTTTCACAACAGGGATTTCGACCCCTGCAATGTTCTCATATTCCTTATCTACGTGCTCCACGACAAAGCTTTCAAAAATACAATCGACATAAAGAGGCAAGCTAAACAGTTCAGCAAAAGCATAGAGCCTTTCTTTAGCCTGGGAATATGCGTTTTGTTTTTCTAACGCATCGCGAGCTGCATTTTGCACTTCAGCTTGAAGCAAAGCTTTTTTAAGCTTCAATGTAGGCAAGTAGGTTTGCAAACGCGCAAGCTTGACTTTCTCCAAGCGATACGCATTCTTTGTCAGTTTTATCTGTTCAGACATGTTTGTGGCCAATACTTATTAATAAGCTGTTGCTTAATTCCCACTTCTTCAGAATGGAAGCTCTGAGCTAAAATCTTCCATCCAATATCCAAAGCTTCTTCTAAAGGAATATTCACCTCTAAACTCATTAGGCGACTTTCAAAAAGCTCTGCAAAAGCTAAAAGCTTTCTATCCCAATTAGACAACCTAAAGCCCATTGCCATTCTTTCTGCAGCCTTACGGGAGTCTGCATATAACCGAATTAGCGCATTAGCTAAATCCCCATGATCCTCTCGGGTAACTTTCCCAATTACCAATTGTTTAAGTCTCGATAACGACCCAAACGGATCTATCCTGTTATTTTTCAGGTAAAACTGCCCTTCCGTAATAAATCCTGTGTTATCAGGAACAGGATGTGTAATGTCATCTCCTGGCATTGTCGTGACCGTAATTACAGTAATCGATCCTCCACTAGCAATATCCACAGCTTTCTCATAACGCAAAGCAAGATCCGAGTACAATGATCCAGGATACCCACGATTTGCAGGGATTTGATCCATAGTAATGGCGATCTCTTTCAAAGCATCTGCAAATGCTGTCATATCTGTCAGTAGCACTAAAACATTTTTCTTTTGCTCTACAGCAAACTTTTCTGCACATGATAGGGCTATATCTGGTACCAACACACACTCTACAGGAGCATCTATAGCCTTATGGATAAACATCACACACTTATCTTCGAAACCCAACTCCTTAGCTTTCTCTACAAAGAAGTTGTAATCAATAAATGTCAGCCCCATCCCTCCAATCACAACAATATCTGCGTCTGTTTGAGCTGCAATTCTCATAAGTAAGGCGTTGTGATTCTCACCAGAAGAAGAAAAAATAGGAATTTTCTGAGACTTCACCAAACAATTAAATACATCAATCATTGGAATATTAGTTCTTACCAAATCCCTCGGGACAATACGACATACAGGGTTAAAAGTAGGAGTCGAGATTTCTATAGGCTCTCCAAAACATTCTCCCTCATTATCTATAGGTTTTCCAATCCCATTCAGTCTCCTCCCCAATAAAGACTCTCCAAAAACCACCTCCATAGAGCGTCCTAAGAAGACAACCCGGTCCCCTGTAGATAATCCCGAGGTTCCTCCAAAAGCTTGTAGGGTGACTTTTTTCTCATCAAAACGTAAAACTGAAGCGTATGAAGACCTCCCATCGGCACGCTCGATTTGAGCTAGTTCTCCGAGACAAGCTCCCTGAGCCTCTACAGTAATTAAGTTTCCTTTAATATCAGTGATTCTTGTGTATATTGTTCGCATACCTTTACACCGACTCTACCATCTTAGCTTTCAGCAAGTTCAGAATAACTTCCATTCCTTCCATATACTCTGGAGAATGAAATACCATTCCATTTAAAGATTTAATTTTACTTTGCAACTCTAGGAAAAAGCTTCTTGCATTATCCATGCTTTCAAAAATAAACTTCGCATCAAAAATACGACTCATTAATGAAAATAGTTCAATTTGCCGATCAAACGGACAGTAACAATCTACCGGATCAAAAGCGTTTTGCTGTAGATAACAAAAATCGTATAGCTCAGCTTTTAAGAAGATTTCCATATCTTCCATAGAGATTCCTTCTTCCCCGACAACCTCCATGCGCTTACCGATTTCTGTTCCTTCCCGTATAAAATCTCCCGCCTTTTCTACCGCAACTCCCCATCCCTTCACCTTATGCTCTAGAATAGATGCCACCTTATGTAGATATTTCGACCAAGAAATCATCGGATCTATGGAAGGGTAACGGCGAGCATCTGCTCGAGCTTTGGAAAGCCCACAAAAAGCCCCAACAACAGAGAGTGTAGATTGTGTTACAGGCTCTTCAAAATTTCCTCCTGCAGGGGAAACCGCCCCACAGATAGTTAAGGATCCTTCGGAACCATCTCGCATACGCAATACTCCGCTACGCTCATAAAATGCTGCGATGCGTGAAGACAAATATGCTGGGAAAGCTTCCTCCCCAGGAATTTCTTCCAATCGTCCTGAAATTTCACGTAAAGCCTGAGCCCATCTTGACGTAGAGTCTGCAAGGAGCAAGACATTTAACCCCATCTGGCGGTAATATTCTGCGATCGTGATCCCTAAGTATACAGAAGATTCTCGAGCCGCTACAGGCATAGAGGATGTATTACAAATAATACACGTCCTATTCATTAACGAGGTCTTCGTATGGGGGTCTATAAGATGGGGAAATTCTTGCAGTACCTCGACAACCTCCCCTGCACGCTCTCCGCAAGCACACAGCACCACAATATCTACTGCAGCATATTTCGACAGGTGATGTTGCAACACTGTTTTCCCTGCACTAAAAGGTCCTGGAGTACAAAATGTCCCCCCCTTTAATATAGGGATCTGCGTATCCAAAATACGCAGGCCCACGTCCATAATCTCGTGAGCAGCAATTCTTTCTCCTTCGATTAACGACTGCTTAATAGGCCATTTCTGTACCATAGTAAAGGCATACTCTTCCCCTTGGGCATCACGAGCTTTAGCAACTACGGTATTAACATTGTAGTTCCCTGCAGAGATTACCCACGTAATGGTCACCTCTTTAAAACAAGCAAAAGGCACCATAATTCTATGGTCAAAGCGGCCTTCTTTTACGATCCCTAAGGTATCTCCTCGCTTTAAAACGTCTCCTACAACAGCTTTTGGGCTATACTCCCACAACACCTGATCTGAAAGAGGATCTACATATTTCCCTCTCTGCAAAAACGAGCTATCTTCAGCAAGCTCTTGCAGCCGATTTTGCAATCCATCGAAAATCCCCTGCAGCAATCCAGGCCCAAGTTCTGCTTCTAATAGGTGCCCAGAAAAAGTCACTACAGCATCACGGCGAACTCCCTGTGTATCTTCAAACACCTGAATTTTTGCTTCTTGACCAACAATTTCAATAACTTCCGCCTTAAGCCAAACATTTTCAACATTAACATAAGCGACTTCGCCTAGGCGTACGTGGCCATCAAAACGAACACGCAGTAAATTGCCATAAGCTTCGATAACATACCCTTGTGTTGTTTGTTTTAAAGCAGCTACCATGTGATTGCCTTTTCTATCTGGTTAATGATTTCTCTTCCCTTCTTAGCATTTGCCAAATGATTGCGAATTGCAAACATATAAGACGCAGCCTTTGCCAATATAAGATTTTCATCAAAGTACGCGTTACGATAGAATTCTTCTAACTTATGAAATTCATAGAGCAACAACGTGCGATGCAAAGTATGAGGTAAACGCCCGTAATCTGCCAAAAGATCTTTTAAATCTGAAAACTCCTGAGGAAGCTCGTAATTGGGGGCGTCTTTTTGCATAAGAACTTGTAGCACAACAGGATCCGAACTGTCTTCATTTCTTAATAAATACGAAACGTCTAAATGTAAAACTTTTGCTCTAAATCCTGCTAAAACAACCCTTAGCTGTTGTTTAAAGGTAAAATACTCCCTTAAGAACTGAGAAGAACTATTTTGATAATATGTTAAAAACTCTCGAACAAGAGAAGAAAACTCCTTAAGCCTTTCTTTTGGTGTTCTATATGCCAAAAGAAAATCCTTAAAAAACTCTTCAAACTCACAATCCTCTGTCCATTGTTGATAACGGACTAAACTAGCAACATTTTCTTGAGTTACTGTCCCAAAAGAAAAAGGAAGAGGCTTATCGGCCCAAAAAAAAGCAAAATTCTCGAAATCAAAAAAACGTTTCAGGACTGTATAGTAATGTAAATCCTTAGAAGATAAGTTTAAATCAAACAAATCATCCAAAATATCTATAGAAAATACAGGAGACGCTTCAGGTTGCTGAGAAGGTAGAAATGAAGACAAAAAATAATATTGAGTCATGATAACTCTAAAATTAGTTGCAGATTCTATCTAACGATTAGAAACTAACTTTAAGATCCTTGGAATATCATTTCACGAAAGTCTTTTTGCAAATAGCGCAAAAATAGCTCTAGCAAAGCCTCTGAACTCAGGTCTAACACCCAGTCCTTATCTTCCACCTTAAGCTGAACTCCCCCGGAAAAATTTCCTATTATAAGGCTTTTCTTTCTTAATTTTGCTGTTACAGATTTTCCTAAAAGCTCATTCACATTACGAGGAGAAACATGTTTACCTATGTAAGCACTAAGACTTCCTGTAATTCCTTGACCCTCTACTGCAGAAATCATTGCCTCCATAAGCTTTGCAACAAACTCAGGATCTATTGTGATCTGCTCTAACCACTCTGCCAAGGCTTCTCGGAAAATTGTATTTTCTACAGCTTGCTTTAAAGACTCTAACGTACGCTTTCCAGCTAAAGCTAAAGCAGCTTCTCCTTGTTTTATCTTATGACTCGCTTGATCTTCTGCAGAAAGAATTATCTCTTTCGCTTGCTCTTTGGCATCTTGGATGATCCTTTTAGCTTGCTCCTTAGCATTACAAACAATGACTTCTGCTTCTTCTTCTGCTGGCTTTAAGGTTTCTATTCGCAAAGCATCACATATCTGCTTCAGCTTATCATTTGCTCCAAGATCCGCCATAATTTTACCGCTTGCTAATGAGAAACAGAGTGTTTAAAAAAAAAGATAGCTCTATAATTCAACTAGGTTTGCAGTTTATAGTATCGTCATATTTAAATGAAATTAAATAAAAGTTTTTCATGAAACACTTGGTTCTGATTGCAGCTTTATTCACAATATCTTCTGTGTATGCATCTCCTCATAGACAGACACAACCACAACAATTTCAGCAACAACGCTCTAAAACTCCACAGCGCTTTCGCAAATCTTTCAAAAGTCCTGAGATAAAAAAGCCTACCTATAAGCAGCCTAAAAGGCATTCTCAACCAAGAAACAAAAAGAAGTTCTCTCAGAGAAAGCCTTCGTCCCCTAACCTTTTATGGTCATCGTATTCTGGCGTGGGTTATACGATAAATTACCCCGAAACGTGGCAATGCATTGATGATAAAACTCAGCTTCCTGAAAAGCTTGATGCAGTATTTATTGGTCGTGGAATAGGGCAACTTACACCAACCATTAACCTTGCACAAGAAATTACTTCTAAGGGGATTTCTGAATATGTTGAGGAAGTATTAACGTATCATAAAACTCAAGATACCACTTTAGAGTCATCGATTTTTACACATATCCAATCTCAAAGCGGGGAATTTACGATTATAAAAACAGAAAAGAACTCTTCTTGGGGGCGAGTCTATTGTCTCCAAGCAATTGCAGTTTTAAACCATACGGCATACATTCTTACAAGCACAACCACATTAGAGGACTACCCAGAACTTTCTTTGATCTTCTTTAAAGCTGTAGCCTCCTTTTCATTAGAAGCTTCAAAAATTCCATCAGGGGATGCAATCCTTGAAGAAGCTTTAAAAAAGTTTAAAGAAGAAACTCTCGCACATTAACTAAGAAAAGAACTTTCTTTGTGCAGCACGTGATTCTGCAAAGCATCGAAGATGAAGCGTATTGCAATTTTCTTCCCATCTAAAACGAGATTCAACACTACAGGAAATCGAGAAAATAGCAATTGGAATGGGATTTCTACAGATTTATCGCCATGCATAGATACAGAAACCGCAGCATCCCCAAGAATAGCATTTGCATCATATATTCTAGAGCATAATGCAACAAACTGACGAATAGCATTACGCATCGCTGTATCAAAAGTAAACGTCGATGCACACAAACTACAGGTCAAATTTTGCTCTACATCAAAAACAGAAAAAGAAACTGAGCCTTTATTACAACAGGGACAAGAAAAAGCTAATAGCTGAGTGTTTTTGCTCATGATGCGATCTTTTTTTCCTTCAAGGCAAGAGTTTTAAAGAAAAGCTTAAAAAAAGACAAGCTCCTAAGCCTCTGCCGCCCCTATTTGCTTAATGAATTCAGTAACTGCAGCCTCAAGAATTTGAGTATCCCCAGAAAATATACGGATTCCCTCAGCAAGCTTTTCTGTAGCCATAGCATCTTCATTCATTAAGAAACGAAACGCGCTTTCCGTAAGCTCTACAGATTGAATATCTAAAGACTTTACCTCTGCCGGATCTAGCTTTTTCTCAATCTTCTCTTGACCTCTTCTCAACTCCTCTATCAACTTAGGAGAAATCGTTAAAAGATCACAACCAGCAAGAGCTAAAATTTGTTCCTTTGTTCTAAAAGATGCAGCCATAATCTGCGTAGGAATATCAAATTTTTTATAATACGCATAAATACTAGAAACAGAAGCAACACCGGGATCAGCTTCTATTGAATACCCCTCTTCACCATAAGCTGCTATCCACCAATCATAAATACGCCCAACAAAAGGAGAGATTAGCGTTGCTTTCGCTTGAGCTGCAGCAATTGCTTGAATAAGGTTAAAAACCAGGGTTACATTACATGCTATCCCTTGACTTTCCAGCAACTTCACAGCTTGAATTCCTTCCCACGTCGCAGGAATTTTCACTAGCAAACGTTTCTTATCTCCACCCATGGTTTCATATAGTTGAGATAAAAAAATGGCTCTCTGCACAATAGCTTCTTTACTAAAAGATAAACGAGCATCTACCTCTAAAGAAACCCTACCGGGAACGTTTTTTAAGATCTCCAAACCAAAATTCACCTGAATTTTATCTAAGATAAAATTCAGAGTTTGAACGTCGTCGCCATTTTGTTGAATCCCCCAAACTACTGCTTCGTTGAGTAATTCCTGGTATTTTTTCTCTTGTGCAACCTTTAAAATCAAAGAAGGGTTTGTCGTAGCATCACGGGCACCTGAAGACTTTACTAGGTCAGGATCACCACTATCACAAACGATAACGCTCCACTGCTGTAGTTGATCTAATTGACTAGACATAAGCCCCCTGTCATCATTGCTTCTTCTAAGCCAAGCTATCAAAAAAAATGATTACTATCAAGGGAGGTTTGGTTCTTATTCTTTCCGCCCCTCCCCTTAATTTTCTAACTAACAAGTACATTCAGATTCGCTGACAAAATCAAAAACGAGATCCTCTTGTTCTTTCTCTAAGTAGTGTTTTATTCGCTTATGAGTTTCAAATCCCGTACCTCCAGGAATCATGTGCCCCATAATTACATTTTCCTTGAAGCCTAATAAATAGTCTGTCTTACTACTGCATGCGGCATCCGTCAATACACGTGTAGTATCTTGGAATGAGGCAGCGGAAATAAAGGATTCTGTTCCTAATGAAGCCTTAGTAATTCCTAACAACACAGGAACTGCCTGCGCTGGCTTGCCTCCATCTTCTTCTGTACGGCGGTTCTCTTCGTAAAACTCTTTTTTATTAACATCTTCGCCAAAAAGGAATGTTGTATCACCTGGATCGGTAATACGGATCTTTTGTAGCATTTGTCGCACGATAATTTCTATGTGCTTATCGTTAATATCCACACCCTGCAGACGATATACCTCTTGAACCTCATTCACGAGATATTTTTGCAACTCGCGAACACCGCAAATTTCCAGAATCTCATGAGGAACTACTAAGCCATCAGTAAGTTGCTGTCCTTTAATCACACTATCGCCACGCTGAACTATCATGTGCTTTGTTAGCGGAATCAAGTGTTCTTCTTCCATGCCTGTACTCTCGTCCCGAACTACAAGAATACGTTTATTTTTCTGGATTCCCTTAAAGTCAACAATCCCATCGATTTTTGCAATGTCTGCAGCATCTTCAGGTTTACGAGCTTCGACCAATTCTGCAACTCTAGGCAAACCACCAGTAATGTCTTTTGTCTTAATCGCGCCACGAGGGAGTCTAGCCAAAAGCATTCCAGCATCAACTTGCTGGCCTTCTTCTACAGAAATAATAGCTCCAGAAGGGATAGCATAAGTTCCTACAAGTTCTGAAAAATCTTGATCACTATAAATAGCAATTTGAGGGTGTAGCTCCCCTCGATGCTGCTTCACAATCAATTCTACAAGCCCAGTATTTTTATTTGTTACCTTCTCTGTAGAAATTCCTTCAACCAAGTCTTCATATTTTACAAATCCTGGCTTATCGCAGATAATAGGAATGTTATGTAACTCAACCTCTGCTATCTTCTGCCCTCGAGATACACTCTCTCCATCCTCTACAAGAATCTTTACTCCAAGCTCTACAGGGAAAGTTTCCAAACTTTCTATAGATTTTGTACTTAAAAGTTTCTTGTATTCTTCAAGACTACGGCCCTCATCGCGGACAATATGCACTGCCCCCATCTTATTCAGGACTAAATTATTTCCATCCTGTCCTTTAACAAATCTTAGGTCAGTATAAACCAATACCCCATCATAGCTAGCAACGAGCTCAGGAGTTGAAGATGTTGCAGCAATACCTCCAAGGTGAAACGTTCTCATTGTTAACTGCGTTCCAGGCTCCCCAATAGATTGTGCAGCAATAATTCCTACAGCCTCTCCTAAGCCAATAAGTCTACCATTAGCCAGATTCAAGCCATAACATTTCGCACATACACCACGACGACTTTCACAAGTTAATGTAGAGCGAATTTTTATCGATTCAATTCCAAAGTCGTCAATAGCCTCAGCCTGTGCAGAAGTTAGCACATCGCCATTTTGAGCCAATAGCTTACTTTTATCTCCTGGTTGATAGATGTCTTCAGCCAGAGTACGGCCATAAATACGGTCTTTCAAAGGCAAAAGCTCTTCAGATCCCTGACGAACAGCAGATACCTCAATATGGTTCAATGTTCCGCAGTCTCTTTCCGTAATGATAACATCCTGAGCAACATCAACAAGCCTTCGCGTTAGATACCCAGAATCCGCAGTTTTCAACGCTGTATCGGCTAAACCTTTACGCGCTCCGTGAGATGAAATCGAATACTCTAAAACAGTCAATCCTTCTCGGAAATTCGAAGTAATCGGAGATTCAATAATTGCTCCGTTCGGCTTCGCCATCAATCCCCGTAATGCCCCCAACTGCTTCAGCTGAGAACGGTTTCCTCTAGCTCCAGAGTCAATCATTAAGAACAAAGGATTATGCTTACTATGAACTTGCTTACTGATTTCTACGTAAAGCGCGTTAGAAAGCTGTTCTGAAACCTCAGTCCAAATACTAATCGTTTTAGAATGACGCTCTCCATCTGTAATAATCCCATCTTCATACTGCTTTCTAACAATAGCAACCTTACTATATGCATCCTTGAGCACTTCTTCTTTAACTTCTGGGATTCTAACATCTTTCAATCCCATAGAAATCGCAGCTTTTGTTGCTTGAGCAAAGCCAAGATCCTTCAAGTCATCTAGGAAACGCACCGTAGCTTCAAGACCAACTTTTTTATAACACTGCAAAATCAGCTCACTGATCCGTTTGCTTGGCATACTATAATTTTGGAATCCTAACTCTTTAGGAACGATCCTATTAAACAACACCCTTCCTGGGGTGGTTTCAATAATCTGGCCATCAATACGGACTTTTATCTTTTCATGGATATGAATCCCTCGTCCTGTTTCATCACGACGATTTTCTAAAGTTTCGTCTAAAAATCCACCGTTATTTAGCGCTCTTAGAACCTCTGTTACATCTTTAAAGACCTTCGTTTTCTCACCGTGATCCTCAGGGAAATACGTAGGATCTGCCATAAGGTAATACAACCCTAAAGTCATGTCCTTAGAAGGAATCGCTACAGGCTTTCCAGAAGAAGGAAGAAAAATATTATCTGGAGCCATCATTAAAACTTTAGCCTCTAGCTGTGCCTCTATAGATAAAGGCACGTGAACAGCCATCTGGTCTCCATCAAAGTCTGCGTTAAAAGCAGCACAAACCAAAGGATGAACTCGGATTGCTTTACCTTCGATCAATACAGGCTCAAATGCTTGGATTCCCAAACGGTGAAGTGTCGGCGCTCGGTTTAAAAGTACGGGATGCCCTTTAATGATCTCCTCTAAAACATCCCACACTTCAGGAGCCCCACGTTGAATCATTTTCTTCGCAGAGCGAATAGTATACACACTTCCCAAGTCTTTCAGTCGTTTAATAATAAATGGCTCAAATAACTCTAAAGCCATTTCCTTAGGAAGACCACATTGGTTGAACTTTAACTCTGGGCCAACAATAATTACAGAACGTCCGGAATAGTCTACACGCTTTCCTAAAAGATTTTGACGAAAACGCCCATTCTTTCCTTTCAACATTTCTGAAAGAGATTTTAAAGGACGATTTCCAGCTCCCATTACAGGGTGCCCATGACGTCCGTTATCAAACAGCGCATCTACAGCTTCTTGCAGCATACGCTTTTCATTTCTCACGATAACTTCTGGAGTTTTTAAACGTAAAATCGCTTTTAAACGATTATTACGATTAATCACACGACGATACAAATCATTTAAATCTGAGGTAGCAAACCGTCCCCCATCTAAAGGAACTAAAGGACGAAGATCAGGTGGAACTACAGGAATATTTTTTAAAACCATCCACTCAGCGTTATTAGAAGAAGAAACAAATCCTTCAATAATCTTCAAACGTTTTGCAAGCTTCATTCGTGCTTGCTGTGATTTAGTTTTACGTAAACGCTCCTTCAGCTCTTTGAGTAAACTCTGGAGATCTTCTGATTTTAAAAGATCATAAACTGCTTCTCCCCCCATTTTGGCGACAAAAGCATCTTTACCCCAACGCTCAACAACTTCACGATATTGCACATCATTTAAAAGCTGTTTTTTTGTCAAATCTGTCTTGCCCGGATCAATAACTACATATTCTTCGTAGTAGATTACACGCTCTAGATCAGAAGCTGTCATTCCCAAAACATTACCAATTCTAGAGGGGGTGGTTTTGAAAAACCAAATATGCACAATGGGCACAGCTAATTCGATATGCGCCATACGCTCACGACGAACCTTAGATAGAGTAACCTCTACACCACAGCGATCGCAAACAATTCCCTTGTGTTTAATCTTCTTATACTTCCCACAACAGCATTCCCAATCCTTCGTAGGACCGAAAATTTTCTCACAGAACAAACCACCCTTTTCAGGCTTAAATGTACGGTAGTTTATTGTTTCGGGCTTTTTAATCTCTCCACATGACCACTTATCTCGAATTGTAATATCTGAAGCAATACCTATTTCTAATTTATCAAACAGCCCTTCCTTAACTAAGGCTGAAATGTCTCGAGAATTTTCTCCGAACATTATCTTCTCCAACAAGTGATTTTTTAAGCGTCTACTACCATAGGACGAACATCAAGTCCTAAGCCTTGCATTTCTTTGATTAACACATTAAACGACTCAGGAGTTCCTGATCTTAAGAGATTCTCTCCCTTAACAATGGATTCATAAATCCTTGTCCTTCCGGAAACATCATCAGATTTTACTGTTAAAATTTCCTGAAGTAAGTGAGCCACGCCATAAGCTTCCAAGGCCCAAACCTCCATTTCTCCAAATCTCTGTCCTCCCATCTGAGCTTTTCCACCCAAAGGTTGTTGTGTAACTAAAGAGTATGGCCCAATAGACCTTGCGTGAATCTTATCCGCAATTAAGTGGCTAAGTTTTAACATATAAATATAACCGATAACAACTCTATTATCGAATCGTTCACCGGTCTTTCCATCATACAAGAAAGACTTTCCATCTGCAGGAAGCCCCTGCTCTATCATCATATCCCAGATGCGACTCTCAGGAAATCCTTCAAATACTGGGGTCTTCACATAAATTCCTGCAGTTTTCGCTGCATAACCTAAGTGCGTCTCTAATACTTGCCCGAGGTTCATCCTAGAAGGCACCCCAAGAGGATTGAGAATCATTTGAACGGTTTCACCATTGGAAAGATATGGCATATCTGCTTCTGGAACAATTTTCGATACCACACCCTTATTTCCATGGCGCCCAGCCATTTTATCTCCGACTTGCAGTTTACGCTTTGAAGCAACATAGACTTTCACCTGGCGAATTACACCATGATCAAGGTCTGCATCTCCTTCACGAATGTGCTCAATCTCAGTTTTATAATTTACTTCTAAACTTTGTAATGCTGTTTCATAGTCAGACAACATTCCCTTCAAAACATCGTAGATCTCACATGGAGGCATAAGAAGATCAACTAAAGCCTCCTTCTCAAGAATCTCTATGATCTCCTGATCAAAAATCGTTCCTTCGTGAACCAACACATCTGCTGTGCGACGATGAATAATGGCAGCTGGAGCTTTTTCATTAAATAAAAGAGCCCCAATCTTTTCGCGATATTCGGTTTTAAGTGCGGCAACTTGATTTTTATAGTTTTTCTGCAAGTCCTTAAGATGTACAGCCTCTTCAATAAGCTCATCATCGCTTTTCGACAATCTATCTTTGCGACTAAAGACTTTTACATCCATGACAACGCCTTCAGTCCCTGGAGGCACTGTAAGAGAAGCGTCTTTCACATCTGCAGCTTTTTCTCCAAAAATAGCCCTAAGCAACCGCTCCTCTGGAGCTAATTCTGTTTCAGATTTTGGAGTGATTTTTCCAACTAAAATATCTCCAGGCTTCACTTCCGCGCCAATACGGATAATCCCATCCTCACCAAGATTCGCCAAAATCTCTTCGGACACATTAGGAATATCTCTAGTGATCTCTTCCTTACCTAGCTTTGTATCACGAGCGGTTAACTCAAACTCTTCAATGTAAATCGAAGTATAAGCATCATTTTTAATGAGCTTTTCAGAGATAATAATCGCATCTTCGAAGTTGTATCCATACCAGGGCATGAATGCAACCAGAACATTTTTCCCCAAAGCAAGCTCTCCACGATCCGTAGCTGGTCCATCTGCTATTACATCCCCTTTGGTCACAACGTCACCGACAGAACACAAAGGCCTTTGATTAATACACGTCCCAGAATTAGATCTTAAGAACTTTTTCAGATGGTACGTACGCTTAATTGTCGGATTATACTTTGCTGCAACAACAACCTTATATCCGTCAACATACTCAACCACGCCATCCTCCTCTACGACGACGATAGCCCCGGAATCTTTCGCTGCACGCGCTTCTAATCCAGTACCAACTATTGGCGTTTCTGTTTTTAACAAAGGCACTGCTTGCCTCTGCATGTTTGATCCCATCAAGGCTCGGTTCGCGTCATCATGCTCTAAGAAGGGAATTAAGCCAGTAACGATAGATACCAGCTGCTTAGGAGAAACATCCATATGCGTGACTGTAGACGTATCTGCTTCAAAAGCTTCCCCACGATAACGAGCCCAACACAAAGGCTCTGTGAACATATTAAATTCATCTAAACTTGCAGAAGCCTGAGCTATTACGCACTCCTCTTCTACATTGGCTGCCATATATTCAATTTCATCTGTCACAACTCCGTCACGCACGATACGATACGGAGTTTCAATAAATCCAAACTCATTAATTTTCGCAAAGGCAGAAAGAGAAGAAATCAAACCAATATTTGGCCCTTCTGGAGTTTCAATAGGGCAAATACGTCCGTAATGACTAGAGTGAACGTCTCGGACTTCAAATCCTGCACGCTCTCTATTCAACCCTCCAGGTCCTAAAGCAGATAAACGACGCTTGTGAGTAAGCTCTGCTACAGGGTTAGTTTGATCCATAAATTGAGATAGCTGAGAGCGCCCAAAAAAATCTTTAAGTACGCTTGCAAGCCCTTTTGCAGAAACAACTTTTCCAGGGGTCAAAGTATCAGAAGAAAAATCGAAAAGATTCATTCTCTCTCGAACAATCTTTTCCATTCTAGCTAAACCAGCACGGCACTGATTTTGGATAAGCTCACCCACAGAACGAACACGCCGGTTTGCTAAGTGGTCAATATCATCTACCGTAGCCTTTTCATCACCCATTTTCAAACGAATTAAGTACTTCAAGGCACCGATAACATCTTCTTTCCGCAAAGTTACCTGAGAGAGCGTCTCATCATCTATAGGAAAACCTAGCTTGCAATTTAGCTTATACCGCCCTACACGACCTAAATTATACCGTTTAGGATCAAAAAATAATCGCATGATCGTAGATCGTGCATTAGCAAGAGTTGCAGGCTCACCTGGGCGTAATCTACGATAAAAATCTTTAAGAGCAGATTCGTAGGAGTCCGTTGGATCTTTTGCCAACATCTTGATGATAGGGTGATTTTCATCTGCTCCTACAGCAATTTTTAAGGAAGCTATGCCTGCATCTAACATACGCTTAAGCATAGCTGTACTGAGTTTTTCTCCAGCCTTGCCATAAACAAGAGAAGAGGTCTCATCAATAACATTATCAGCTAAAACTTTCCCAACAAGAAGTGTAAAGTCTTTTTCACTTCTTAAAGAGTTTTCCTCAATTTGGAAAAATTCTTCTATGATATCAGCGTCAGAAGAGTAGCCCAAAGCTCTTATGAAGGTCATAGCCAAGATCTTTCTTCGTCGCTTTTTCCTATCAATATGAATATAGATAAGATCGTTGACATCAAAAATAGCTTCTAACCAACTTCCTCTATAAGGAATGATTCTAAAGGAAAATAGAATACTTCCTTTAGAGTGCTTTTCTTGCTCAAAATTGATTCCAGGAGAACGATGCACCTGAGAAACCACAACCCGCTCAGCACCGTTAATAATAAAAGTTCCTTTATCAGTCATTATGGGAATTGTTCCCATATAGACCTCTTCTTCTTTAATCCCAGTTTCATCTGTAAGACGAAAACGAACTTTCAAAGTTACACTATAAGTAATTCCCCTACGAATACATTCTTCAGGAGAATACTTAGGCACACCTAAATTATAAGAAAGGTATTCTAAAATTGTAGCTTCATTGTAGGATTTAATAGGGAAGATTTCTCTAAAGACTTCTTCTAAGCCAACATTCTCTCTTTCCTCTGCTAGCTTGCCAATCTGAAGAAATTGCTTATAAGATTTTATTTGAACTTCAATAAGGTTAGGAAGATCTAAGACATCTTCCTTCTGTTTAACACTGACCCGATGAGGGCTCTTGAACATGCTAGCTCTCCCTGCTATTTTAATACGACAAAACTTCCCTCACACAAGCTACTCACACAAACTTGTAAAAGGGAATACCATAACTTTATAGATGAAAAGAAACAAAACGAAAATTTTATGTTTTCGCTTTTATGCTACAGCCCCTTAAAAGAAGCTTTTGCTCCAGCCTCTTGCAGTTTCTTCACTGTTTCTTCAGCATCAAGCTTGGAAGTTTTTTCTTTGACGGTTTTTGGCAAGCCTTCAGTCATTTCTTTAGCTTCTTTTAAAGCCAAGCCGGTAATTTCCCGAACAACTTTTAACACACCAATTTTTTTATCCGCAGGAACATCTTCTAAAATTACAGCAAACTCTGTTGGCTCTGCAGAAGCAGCATCTCCCCCAGCAGCAGCACCCGCACCTGCAATAGCCATAACAGGAGCAGCAGCTGTAACATCCCATTTTTCTTCTAACAATTTTTTTAATTGAGACAACTCCAACACTGTTAAGTTGCTCAATGTCTCCACTAAAGTCTCCAAACTTTCTGTTGTCACTTTGTCACCCTATCTAAATTAAAAATTTAACCTTACTCTTGAGTTTTTTCTATTTTCTGCTCTACGCAAGAGAGAACTCCAGAAAGAGCACCCCCCATAACTCCAACAACTTGAGACATCGGAGCAGCAAGAATACCCACAACTTGTTGTCTGAGTTCTTTAAGAGATGGCAACTTCGCTATAGCTTCTACCTCTTCACCAGAAAGAAAAGCGTTATCTATTCTTCCGGAGAGAAAAACTAAAGAATCGCCATGCTGTTTATTAAAATCTAATACTTGCTTTGCAGCAGAAACAGCATCCTTGTAAGAAAAAACAACACCAAGATGCCCATCAGCATTAAAACAATCGTATTGCACTCCCTGAGACTCAAGGGCCTTAAAAAGAATCCTCTTTTTTAGCACTTCAAACTCTGCAGAAACTTCAAAGAGAGAGTTACGAAGCTCTCGAGCATATGCAGCTGTAAATCCAAGATATCTCAATACAATGAACCCCTGGGCTGCAGAAATTTTTTCCTCTACTTCCTGTAAAAGCAACTTTTTTTCTTCTTTCATTTTTCCTCTGAATGATTAAGACGCCATTAATTCCCTGGTGTCTATAGAAATCCCAGGTCCCATAGTAGAAGAAACAGTAAATGACACTAAATACTGCCCTTTAGCTGCGGGAGGTTTAGCTTTAATTAAAGCATGACAAAAAGCTTCGATATTCTCTTTAATTTGAGCACTGTCAAAAGAAAGCTTCCCTACGCCAGCATTACATACGCCAGCACGATCTGCTTTAAACTCAATCTTTCCTTTTCGTAGCTCAGAAATAGCCTTAACAACATCGACTGTTACAGTTCCAGCTTTAGGGGTAGGCATAAGATTTCTTGGCCCCAAAATTTTCCCCAGCTTTCCTACTTCCCGCATCATATCCGGGGTCGCAACAGCAACATCAAAGTCTAACCATCCATTCTTTATTTGCTCAATAATCTCATCACTACCCACAAAATCAGCTCCTGCAGCTACAGCTTCCTTCGCCTTCTCTCCTGCGGCAAAAACCAAAATCTTTAAGGTCTTTCCCGTTCCATTTGGAAGGAAAACAGCACCACGGATTTGTTGATCGCTTTTCTTTGGATCAATACCTAATTTTACAGAGATATCTACAGTTTGATCAAAACGAACAGAAGGACACTGCTTCAAAATATCAATAGCCTCTGCCAAAGAATATGATTTTGAAAAATCATAACTTTTTAAGATGCCTTGTATGCGCTTTCCATGCTTGGTCATAATTATACAACTCTAACTCTAAAATAGTTACTCTACTTCTACACCCATACTTCGGGCTGTGCCTTCTACCATTCGTCTCGCAGACTCAGGAAGAAGGATGTCCATATCTTTCATCTTTTGTTCTGCAATCGCAGCAACCTGAGCTTGAGTTAATTTTCCCACCTTATTTCTATTAGGAATTTTAGAACCAGACTCTAAATTTAAAGCTTTTTTAATTAGAGAAGACACTGGAGGTTGCTTTGTGATAAAGGTAAAAGTTTTATCAGAATATACGGTAATCACAACTGGAAGAAGATCTCCAGGACGATCTTGGGTTGCAGCATTAAACTCTTTGCAAAATCCCATAATATTTACCCCTGCAGCACCCAAAGCTGGTCCAATAGGCGGCGCTGGGTTTGCCTTTCCTCCGGGAATTTGCAATTTAATTATTTTGATTACCTTTTTATTCGACATACTGAACCCTACTTGCGTTGATACTCCTCTAAACCTAGAGGAAAAAAACGAAAAACTAAAATTATAAGAAGATAGCCATTAAGAATACACTGGTTTTGTTGTATTTATTCAGATTCTTGCCCTAAAGCAACCTCTTCGACCTGCCAAAACTCCAAATCATCGACCCGTGTTTCTCTACCAAAAATAGAAACCATCACACTCAATCTTCCTTTATCATGGAAAACTTCGGAAACGACTCCAATAAAGTTTACAAACACTCCGTCATTAATTTTGACTCTAGATCCCACCTCAAACTTATGCTTCTGCACAACTCCAGCTTTCTTTTCTTCCATATCCGTTAAAATATCTCTCACTTCATCTTCTGAAAGCGCTACGGGTTTGGCTCCACCAAGAAATTCTACAACACCAGCGGTACTTTTTACATACAACCAAGAGTCATCTGTAAGATGCATTTTAACAAGGAGATATCCCGGCCAAATGTACTTTTCAACAACCTTATGCTCACCCTTTTTAACCTCCATAACGTTTTCGCTGGGCAAAATAATTTCTTGTATAAATTCCGCCATTCCTGAGGATTCCTTAAAATCCTCTAAAGCTTTTTTCACTTTTTTTTCTTGAGCCGTAAAGACTTGGACGACATACCATTTAAACATGAACTAACCAAACAAAAAGCTTGTTATACTACCCATAAGCGTAAGCAGTTTACGAAGGGTAAGATCCACACAGTAAATAGAGAAACCAAAACCAAAAATACTTATCACAACGATTTTGGCATATTTTTTAAGATTTCTCTTGCTGATCCACTCTATTTTTTTTATTTCATCTAAAAAGCTTCCTGCTAATTTAGCTTGCTTCTTAGCCGTGGCTAACTTACGAGAAAGGGCTTCACGATGATTTTGCTGCTTCATAGGCCAACTTTACAACCATAAAACACTAACGAGTGCGGAGGGAGTCGAACCCCCGACCGGCGGCTTTGGAGGCCACTGCTCTACCAAACTAAGCTACACACCCAAGAGAGCAGGAGAAAGACTCAAAAAACCCTTCTCCACTCAATTTTATACACGCATACTAAGCAATGATTTTCGAGATAGTCCCAGCACCGATCGTTCGACCGCCTTCTCGAATAGCAAATCTCATCCCCTCTTCAAGAGCTACAGGACAGATAAGCTCTACATCAAGCTCAACATTATCCCCAGGCATAACCATTTCTACTCCCTCAGGAAGAGTTACAACACCTGTGACATCTGTAGTGCGGAAAAAGAACTGAGGTCTATATCCACTAAAGAACGGCTTATGACGACCACCCTCTTCTTTTTGCAAAACGTAAACAGCAGATTTGAATTTCGTGTGAGGTTTTACGCTATTTGGCAAGCAAACAACCATTCCTCTTTCAACATCATTTTTACCAATACCACGAAGCAAAAGACCAACGTTTTCTCCAGCGCGCCCCTCTGGAAGCTCTTTTCTAAACATTTCAACCCCAGTTACGATGGTCTCTTTAGTTTCTCCTAATCCCACAATTTGAACTTTATCAGAAACTTTAACAACACCACGCTCAATACGCCCAGTAACAACTGTACCACGACCGGAAATAGAGAAAACATCCTCAATAGGCATTAAGAAAGGTTTATCAACTTCTCTTTCTGGAGTAGGGATGTTATCATCAACCGCCTGCATTAATTCGCGAATTTTCTCAATATAGGAAGCATCTCCCTCCAAAGCTTTTAAAGCAGAACCTCGGATAATAGGACACCCTTTATACCCTTTTTCCTCAAGAAGCTCTGACAACTCCATTTCAACAAGATCTACAAGCTCTGCATCCTCAGGAGAAATCATATCAGTTTTGTTAAGGAAAACAACGATATAGGGAACACCAACTTGTCTCGCAAGAAGGATATGCTCTTTTGTTTGAGGCATAGCCCCATCTGTAGCAGACACAACCAAAATGGCCCCATCCATCTGAGCAGCACCTGTAATCATATTTTTTACATAATCTGCGTGACCTGGACAATCTACGTGAGCATAATGCCGATTAGGTGTTTCATATTCTACGTGAGATGCGTTAATGGTAATACCACGAGCCTTTTCCTCAGGGGTGTTGTCAATCGAACTATAATCGCGAAAATCTGCCAACCCATCACCTGAAAGCGCTCTCGTAATTGCTGCAGTTAGCGTAGTTTTTCCGTGGTCAACGTGCCCAATAGTCCCTATGTTAATGTGAGGCTTATTACGTTGAAAAGTTTCTTTCGACATCTCAGAATCCTCTTTAAAAAATTATTTTTTTATTCTAACCATTCCTTGCCCAGAATAGGAATTGAACCTACGACCGCTTGCTTACCATGCAAGTGCTCTACCACTGAGCTATCTGGGCTTGCTTTTCCACTTTTTACGGTTAGAAGAACCTCCCAGTCTATGTTACCTATTTTAAAACATCAATAGAAAACAGTTAACGATGCCTATAGACAACTCTAGCCTTTGTAAGATCATACGCAGACATTTCAACAGTAACACGGTCTCCCACCAGCAAGCGAATATTGCTCATACGCATTTTTCCACATAAATGAGCTGTAACTGACACGCCATTTTCGAGTAATACACGAAAATGCATTCCTGGGAGAAGTTCCTCCACCTTACCGTCAAGCACAATAGTATCTTCTTTTTTTGCCATTTATTTTAACAATCCTTAGGTTAAGCAAGGCGTTGGATATTGCTGACCTAGTAAACTCCTGTTCTCTAAAACCCCCTAAAAAACCCCCTAAAACTAGAGAACTTCTTCCTCGACCGCAAACGCGACAGCATTATATTCAACTTTTAGAAAAAGTCAAATCTCTATTCGTGACTAGCTGCGAGCATTATAACAAATATTATAAACCCAAGATAAATAGTTATTATTTACCAAGAAAAATATCTTATTTTTATTGTATGATTTTCTTTTTTTAGAGATTTGTTGTTGTTTTAATATGGCGATAACTTCTGCCTCTGAGATGCCAATTCCAGTGACCTCAGTGACCGCACCTGAGTCTCCTGTGCAAGAAACATCTCCTAAAGCTTCTTCTTTAATAGACTCTCTTCCTTCTTCTTCTCCTGGCCTAGTTTCTCATCTTTCTGCTGTCGCGCCTTTATCAATAAGGCCTTATGGCCACCCTAATACATGTATGGGCCGTCTAAAAACCACAGCAGAAACAATTAATCGGTTTTTAAGGGATAATTGGAAGTACATTTTACTTTACATCTTAGCCTGGGCTTTAATTGTGGCCTGTCATCACGCCGTTGCGATTACTTTAACAATTTGGCTTGGTATTGGGCTTGGTATTGGCTTGATTTTTGGAGTTTTTAGTGCAAATTGCTTAGATAGAGATAATAAAAACCCCAATATGAATAGTCTATGGAATCTTATCAATTATGGGTTGCAACAACTTGATCCTAATGGGACCCGACAAATTCTTCTTGCTACAATTATAGCTTCTATTTCCTCATTGATTTACGCGATCCCTCAGGCTGTGGGGTTTGTTATAGGGTTTAGTATAGGAAACCAAATTGGTATTACAGCGACCTATGGCCTTCGTTTTGGAGATGAGGCCAACTATGTTGCTGACAAGCAGGCTCATCAAAAAAAGATTAGAAAAATTAAAAAAGCGATCTATGAACGTCAATTATTTAAGCAGCAATTAATTTTACAAAAACAACTTCAACTTATTGCGTCTAAAGTCCTATCAGAAGAAGACAGGCAAAATATGTTTGATCCTCTGAACTCTCTACAACTAGGTATAAATATTCCTCTGCCTTACATATTTGACCTCCCTCCAGAAGAATGTAGCCGTACACATCTCCTGGACGATATTGATTTACTCATTGAGAGAACAAATCAGCAGTTGCTGTCGCTATCTCAACAGTACCTTCATTTACAACAAGAACCGGAAAGAATTATTGAGGAATAGCTTATGGAGTCAGTTTGCCCTCTTCAACATGCTGGCTGTTTAAAAAAGCAGCATGCGTTAATTCAAAAATTTTTTTCAAATTCTTGCAGTAAAGAGTTTCTTTATCAAAAGCTGATGGAGAAGCCCCTTCATCAAGGTATTTTTGATGAAAAACAGATAAAAAAGGAGAACCTTGTTCTTGGCTGCCAGAGCGATCTTTATCTCTATGAAGTATATGAAGAGGGGCGGTTATTTTTTTTTACGTATACTGAAGCTCTGATCTCCTCAGGAATTGCCAAGTTATTTTGTCACGTGTATTCAGGGGAGAATCCCTACACGATTTTAACGTGTAAGCCGATATTTTTTCAGCAGCTTAGCAAATATCTTTCTTTGGGGAGAATCACTGGAGGAGAATCTCTCTATCTCAAAATGAAGCAAATTGCTTGCCGTTATTTAAAAACGCCCTTACCGCTTAGCTAACAAGGATACCTCTTGCTTATCTTAGGAATTTTGTGCTACTATATTTACTTCTTTTCGGGGCAGTAGCTCAGCGGTTAGAGCTGCGGACTCATAACCCGTAGGTCACAGGTTCAAATCCTGTCTGCCCCACTTTATTTCCCCTAAACTCTTTAGTTAAATAAATTTTCTAATCGCTGCAGCCAATATTGGAGCTATTGATACTGTGTGTATGCAAGCTGAAGAGTTGTGTAATTTGACGGTATCTGTAACAAAAAGGCGCTCTAAAATACTATTTTCGATTTTCTGGATAGCGTCCCCTACAAACAAACCGTGGGTCACTGCTGCGACAACTTTCTTCGCTCCTAACTGTTTACATAAGCTTGCGGCTTCAACTAAAGTATTTGCTGTGGAGCATAAGTCATCAATGATGAGAACATTGGGACGAGAGATGTCTCCTATTAAGGTCATGCGCACATCAAAGGGATTGATGCGTTCCTTTTTAATGACAGCAAACTGTGTATCTAGAAATTTCGCCATTCTCTCTGCAATTTTGATACTTCCAATATCTGGAGCAACCACGATACTATCTTTTCCGATAAGAGTTTTAATGGGCTCTTGGAACAGCTCTTGGCAATGAATATGATCCACGTTGGTTTCGAAAAATCCTTCTATCTGATCAGAGTGAAGATCACATGTAATGAGGTTGGTAATCCCAGCAGTAGAAAGCATCTTTGCAATAAGTTTCGCTGTGATTGGAGTTCCTGGTTTATTTTTCCGATCTTGACGGCAATAACCAAGATAGGGAATCACTGCTGTGATACTCTTTGCTGAGGATCTTTTTATCGCATCGATAATGATAAGCAATTCACAAAGGAAATGATTTGGCTCCCCAACGATAGATTGCACAATAAACACATGATTCCCTCGAACCTCCTCAAGAATTTCTATACAAATTTCCCTGTCAGGGAATTGTATGATTTCCATTCTTCCGAGATCTATGTGTAGCTCCCGACAAAGATCTTGAGCAAGCTTTACGTTAGAAGAACCTGAAAATATTATGGGAAGATCTTTCATATGGTTTTTAAGACCTCCAAAAATGTGTAAGCAAACCGATAGATTTCATAAAAGGAGGTGTATAGAGGAGATGGTGCGACCCTCAAAATATTTGGAGATCTAAAATCACAAGTGATCCCCAATCTCTCTAATTTCCTTAAGATCTCCTCGCTACGGCTACATTTTATTCGTAAAGAGAGTTGACATCCTCTGAGTTCTGGTTCTTTTGGGGTAATCATATCAAAATGCGTCCCTCTGGCATTTTCTAGTAACGTATATAAAAATGCCGTTTGTTTCTTTGATTTTTCTCTTATATTTTCCATCCCAGCCTCTTCAAATACCTCCAAAGCAGCAATCAAAGGTAGCTTTGCAAGAATCGATGGTGTACTAACTTGCCAGCTGGAAGCCCCTCCATAAGGGACAAACTCTTTTGGAAAATAAAATCGCGTGTTAGGATCATTCCCCCACCATCCGCTAAAACGTACAAATTGCTGATGGTGATGTGAAGCATGCACATAGGCAATTCCTGGCCCTCCTGGCCCTCCACATAGGTATTTGTAAGAGCAGCCTACAGCAAAATCTCCTCCTAAATCATGGAGACTTAGTGGAATATTTCCAGCAGCATGGGCAAGATCATAACCCACGCAGCAGCCTGCTTCCTTTGCATATCGCGTAATCTCATCAACTTTCAGAACTTGCCCTGATAAAAAATTTACGCAATTTAAAAATACAAGCGCAATTTCCTCTCCCTGTTTTTTAATCACTCTCAGGAAATCCTCCTCCTGCACTAGATGTTCTCCAGGTCGAGGCTCTATAAGAATTAATCCTTCTTCTTTCTTATGGAAGCGAAGATGACTCTTGATTGCATAAAGATCTGAGGGAAACGCTGGCCCATCTATTAGGATTTTATACCTCATCTTTGTAGGCCGATAAAACGAAATTAAAAGCATATGTAAATTTACCGTCAGACTATTCATCAAGGTAACTTCGTTAGACTCTGCACCTAGGATCTTTGAGAGAGGCCTTACTATAGGTTCCTCTAGAGAGTTATACCAATTCCCTTCCCCTTCAAACCATCCTCTAGCTCCAAGCTCTGACCAACGCTGTAGCTGCTCTTCTAACTTCTGAGAAGCTGCTTTTGCAGGAAGGCCTAGAGAGTTGCTACAGAAATACAGTGCGCCAGGCTCTTTAGGAAGAGTAAAACACTCTTTAAATTTCTGTAAGGGATCCAGGCTATCTAGAGAGATAGCCTCATCATGATATTGTTTAAGCTTTTCTATCATGATCTTTTCCTAAGCTAACGAGGATCTATAGAACGAGCAAATAATGTAAGTTCTTCTAAAGGGGTCTTCTCTCCAATCTTTTCGACAAATGCCGATCCTACGACAAAGCCATCTGCACATTCCAAGGCTTCTTTAGCACTTTCACGATCTCCTATGCCAAACCCAGAGACAATAGGGATGGAGAAGTGCTGACGCATCCTTGAGATCTGCGTAGCAAAATCCTCTGCTAAATTGGCTCGGACCCCTGTCGTTCCCTTATGAGAGACATAATATAGAAAGCCACGAGCATACGTACTAATCTGAGATAAACGTTGATCACTACTCGATGGTGTCGCTAATAATATTGGAGCTAGACCTATGTTAAGAACCTCTAGCAAGAACGGGTCGATTTCATCATGAAAAGGAATAGGTAAGTCTACGATTAACACAGCATCGTATCCTACAGTTTTTAACTGTTGCAGATATTCCTTCCCTAATTGCAACAAAGGATTGAAATAACTAAAGAGTACAAGTGGAACTTCGGAGCTTTCTCTTATACGCCTTGCGATCTCTAAAATCATTGTAGAGTTAGCTCGGTTTTCTAAAGCTCTTTCATGAGCTTTTTGTATCACTGGACCATCTGCAACAGGATCAGAAAAAGGAAATCCTATTTCTAAAATATCCACACCTCCACGAATTAACGCTTGCGCGCAAGCGACGCTATAATCCAGTCCACCATCTCCTCCTGTTAAGTATCCAATGAATGGTTTCTTGTTCTTAAATGTCTCGTCTATTCTATGCATAATAACCTGATTCCATTAGATTTTTTACATGTAATAAATCCTTATCTCCTCTTCCGGATAAGTTCACAATAACGATACTCTCCTTAGGAAGCTTAGGAGCCATCCTTATTAAGCATGCTAAAGCATGCGAAGACTCTAAAGCAGGGATGATCCCTTCGGCCCTAGATAGCAAAGAAAATGCTTCTAGAGCCTCCTTATCTGTTGCTGTAGTGTAAGATGCCCTTCCAGATTCATAAAATTCTGCATGTACAGGACCTACAGAGGAATAATTCATCCCTGCAGAAATTGAATGTGTATTCAAAATTTGTCCTTCTTCATCCTGCAAAAGGTAAGAATAGAACCCATGAAATACCCCAGGACGTCCCTTAGCAAATCTTGCCGCATGTTTTCCTGTTTCGATTCCTAATCCTCCGGCTTCTACTCCGATCAATTTTACCCTCTCATCAGGAATGAAGTGATGGAAAAACCCAATCGCATTGGATCCCCCTCCAACACATGCAATTAAAACATCTGGAGAGCGCTCAGTATACTCCTGTAGCTGTGCCTTTACCTCAAAGCTAATAACTGACTGAAAACTTTGTACAATGTCAGGATATGGCGAGGGGCCAAGAGCAGAACCCAAGCAATAATGCGTGCTTTCAAAACTTTCCGCCCAACTCCGGAGAGCCTCATTTACGGCCTCTTTCAAAGATGCGGACCCTTGGGTGACAGAAATCACTGTTGCGCCTAAAACCTCCATTTTATCAACATTAGGTCGCTGTCTTTTAATATCTTCCTCTCCCATATAGATCTCACACTCAAGCCCAAAATAGGCACATGCCGTTGCTGTAGCTACACCATGTTGTCCTGCTCCTGTCTCCGCAATAACTCGTGTCTTTCCGAGATATTTTGCTAGTAGACACTGGCCAATGACATTATTGATTTTATGTGCTCCTGTGTGCAGAAGATCCTCTCTTTTTAAAAACACCCGAGGTCCATCAATCGCTTTAGCAAAATTTTTCACTTCCGTAAGTGGAGTGGGCCTTCCTGCATAATGCTTCAAGATCGAATCAAACTCTTCTTTAAATCCCCTATCCTCTTTTAAAGTCTCCCAGCTATTACTTAATTCTTGAATAGGACCCATCAGGATTTCTGGAACAAACTGTCCACCAAATGCATAAGGATGCTTCATATTTTCTCCTCTATATTGTTCGCTTCCTGAATAAACAACTTCACTAACTCAGGATCTTTTCTTGTTGTCTTAGGGATTTCCACCCCTGTGGCGACATCGACTCCTCCAGGTCGTAATACAGTAATGGCTTTCTTTATATTTCCAGGGTTCAACCCTCCTGCTAACATCCAAAAAGTATCGCTTGGTGGAGAAAAGGCTTCCCAGCAAAACGGAATTCCTGTTCCCCCTCCTGCAGTATCATATAGAGAAATTACTGAAGCAGGCAGGGGATACTTATGTTGTAAGCCACCATTTTCTCCTACAGTAACTGCATAAATAATCTTATACTCTCTTCTTAAAAGCTCTTTGAGAGCTCGTTTTGCTTCACTACCATGTAGCTGGACAACATCTATTCCTACATCCTCACATATACAAAAGATCTGCTCTTGAGTATGCTCTAAAAACACTCCCACAGGCTCTGCACCACACTCTCTGGCACTCTCAGAAATTTTCTTTGCCTCTTCTAAAGAAACCCTTCTCCTGGACCTTTCGGAAAAAATCATGCCAATATATGCCGCTCCTTGTCGTGCAGCATATTGTGCATCTTCGGGATGCGTAATGCCGCAAATTTTAACCTTCATCTTCCCCTTTTTCCCCTTGCATTTGCTTAATTAGCTGTGAAGGATTCTGAGCCTTTACTAGAGCCTCTCCGATTAATATCCCGTCACATCCCATCTTACGGATCTTCTCTGCCTGCATTGGATTATGGATTCCAGATTCTGCTACGGTAACAACCCCTTCAGGAATATAGGGATTTAGCTTCTCAGAAACCTCTAGATCGATGGTAAAACGTTTAAGATTACGATGATTCATCCCGATAATTTTTGCACCCGCCTCTAAGGCAAGCTCTAGCTCTGGAAGATCATGAACTTCTGTAAGTACGTCCAACCCTAGTCGCTGAGCATCCTGAAGAAGAGGCTTTAAATTACTTCCAACCACGCCCACGATTAAAAGAACAGCATGAGCACCGTAAAATACCGCTTCTGCAAGCTGGAGAGAATGCAAAATAAAATCCTTTCTTAAAATTGCCACCTCAGGGTAACTCTGGTTAAGAATTTTGGAGACCCTGTGCATATCCTTTAAGGATCCTCCAAACCCCTGCATATCGGTAAGTACAGAAATCGCTGAAGCCCCACCTTGGCAATACTGCAGAGCAAACTTTGCAGGGTCATCAATATGCCTTATTTTTCCACATGTTGGAGACTCTCTCTTTATTTCTCCTATGATAGATAAGCCTGGGCTCTTAAGCGCTTTGAGGAATCTCTCTTGACAGATATGTTCCTGATGCAAGATACGATTTAAGTGATGCTGGGGATCCCTTTGCGTATCTTGTATTAGCTGTTGTATCTCCCCCTTCTTACATGCGAGAAGGTTTTCCAAATAGTTCGCGAATTTCATCCTATCCTCTTTAGCTGTACGCGTTTTGAAAACTTCTTCCATTTTTGTAATACTTCTAAGGCCTCTCCGCTTATGAGCACATCATTAGCCACCTCTACACCCTCTTCTAACGTATTGGCCTTTCCAAAAATCCATAATGCTGCTCCTGCTCCTAACACTAAAGCATCTTGAACCGCACTCTTTTCTCCAGAAAATGCCTTTAGTAAAATCTGTGCGTTCTTTTGTGCATCTCCGCCTCTAAGCTCCTCCATAGTACAGGAAGAAAATCCTAAAGAATTCGGATGAATCTCTAGATAAGTCTTTTTCCCATGATGTATCTCATAACCCACGACTTTCCCTAAGGTCGTGAGCTCATCCAAACCGCTTCCATGAAAAAGAAATATCCTCTTGTTAAGAGACTGTACGCACACATCACTCATTAAATCTAAAACAGCCTCGCTAGCTACCCCAATTAACGCATATTCCGTATCTGCAGGGTTCAGAAGAGGCCCTAGAATATTAAAGACTGTCGGAAACTTGATGCCCCTACGTAGAGGAGCGAGCTTCTTCAATGAAGGATGATAGTTGGGGGCAAACATAAACCCAATCCCCACTTCCTGAACACAGGAGATAAACTCCTCCCTAGACATATTGATCTCTATCTCTAAAGCTTCTAAAACATCTGCAGACCCACTTTGACTAGAGACAGAACGATTTCCATGCTTCGCAATGGGAATACCACATGCTGCCGCAACGATGGCCGTTCCCGTAGAAAGATTCACAGTATTTGCTAAATCTCCCCCAGTCCCAACAATATCTAAAGAGGAAAAGGGAAGATGCACTGAAACCACAGCCTTCTGCAAAGAGGAGATCATCCCAGCAAGTTCATTTGGACCCTCCCCACGATATTTCAAAATAGAAAGCAACGCAGCAGTTTGATATGGATCTGCTCCATCTAACATGAGATTCATAGCAGACTCTGCCTCATCTCGTGTCAAATAAGCCCCTTGCATTACAGAACATAGATACGATTTTAGCACAAAACTCTCCCCTGGTGAGAACACCACATATTTTTTAAGCTATACACGCAGAATTTCTCACAATATGCGAGACTTCAACGCAGCTTACCTAAAAATCAAAAACACTAATTATGAACGAAAAAATTATCGGGCGGACGCCCACCAGAAAAAGTGGCATGCTCTAGACAAGGCACACTTACATGAGGAAAGAGAAAATACAGATGTTCTCATATTTAGTTTGTCTTTCTTAAAAATTCCTTAAAATTAGGATCTATTATTTTTAAAGCATTAGATCCTCGTGTAATTTGCGCAATGCTCACACCATATGCCTCAGAAATTTCACGCTGCGTCATATTTCCCTCTAACAGCGCCTTAACAATAACATATCGCGAAGCTATCGCTTCCCGCTCTCCATAAGTCAAAAACAACGAAAATAATGTCTCCAAAGATTCCGATTGAGAACACAACCTCACAAACGCATTCCAGCCATCTTCAACACTTTCTTTCGTCATCTCCTTCCTCCAGAAAATCTGCTGTAATGTTACAACATTACAGCAATATTTTCCAAGCCTTTTTTGATTTTATGCAAAGCTTTGATGTTTTATTCATGCAGAGATGGAGAATATTATACTAAAAGCCCTCTCCCCAGGGCTTTTTAAATAAACGTGCCGAATCTTGTTATTCTTGAAAGAGTGTTCTATGGGCGTACTTTTCTTTTTCCCAAGAAAGTTGTTTATCAGCGTAGTCTTTCCTCCACGCAAAGACTTCTTTTTTAAACTCTAGTTCCCTTTCACGAAGGTTTAATTCTTTCTCATGGCAATGATGTGAGCATTCCTCATTATAGGGCACTCTTTCAATAACAAGTTGTTGTGAAGCTACACCCTCTAAAGGCTCTACTAAAGATACAATTCTTTGGCAAGTCTCTAGCAATTTCTTCCCTGAAGATAAATATGAAAGCACCTGTAAGATTTTATGTGCGTCTTCACTATTTTCTTTACACAAAGCTAAAAGATCATCGCACAACTCTTGTCCATCTCCTATAAATCTCTGCAAGAGATTGTCCAATTCTGCTACCGAAGAACCTGTTTCTTCCTTTTCCTGAAGCAGAACTTCCTTCTCCTGTGCTATCCCCTCTTCTCCAAATAAATTCATGCTAGATGAGAACAAAGAACTCAAAATAAAAATATTAACAAAAAACTTTTTAATCATAAACTAAGCTTCCAAAAAAGAATTAAATAGAAATTAGGAAAGAAGAAGTATAGTGAAACAAAAATCAAAAAGCAATTGAAGCTAGGAGAAGAGACAAAAAAGGAGGGAAATATTTCCTATGGAGTTTTCCTAAAGCAATGTATGGACAACTCCATAGGGTAGTTTAAAAATTGATTTTTCCTCCAAAATTGGCGTTATAGTTTCTTGAGGAGCCTCGCAATTCAAAAGCAAGTTGGCTAAACATTTCGAATCCAGGGGAGAACTGGTAATGGTTTCCTACACGTAGTACCATGGCTTGCCTTGCGAAGTTTGCTGCATAAGTTGTCCAAAAGTCTCCGCTAACTAATAAGGTCGTTACGCATTCAGGGTTTTTTCGCACTATATCCACGATATATATCAATGTGACATCGTATGCTGAGGGATGGTGCTCGGATTCTTTTTGGAACGTTATTCCTATAGGAAGAGAAAGGTTCAAAAGATCGCTTTTCTTAAAGCTTCGTGCATCTGCATTTTTCTCTTGAAAACTCTGTCTCCAAGCATAAACGCATTGTAATTTCATAAAAGGTAAGAGTTCTCGAAATGGATATATTTCGGAAAGCCCAAAGGCTGACTTACCTCCAAATGAAAGCGCACAGCAGTGGTTTCCCCATGAGCCTTGAACTGTAGACCCTGTTGCATAAGAGGTTTTCATTTCATTGCTCGTATATAAATAGCTCGCATGGCCTGAGAGCACTACAGGAAGATCCAAAGCTAATTTGGCATACACAAAGCTTTTCTCATGCTCATAATACAGAGCACCTCCATAAATTGTACCTTGGTTTTTCGTAGAGACATAATCCTTATCTCTTCCGAAAAGCTGACAAAACGCCATACTAAATACATCTTCAGATAACGCCTGTCCGCTAGCTCCTAATACATACCCTGCAGCGATATGCCTAAATCCAAGACGGGATGACGTTCGATCTTTATGCATAAAGTTCGAAAATCCTGCTCCCCAAAACTCTAGATTACCTAGCTCTGCTTGAACACTGGATTCCATAAGCTCTTGCAGAGCACGTACGTCTGAAAATGTTGCCCACAAACTATTTGGCACATAAAACCCTTTCCTTGTAGGGCTCGGAGTGTATCCCGTTTTATTCCAAGTAAACTTTGCTTTAGATTCACTTTGTGCACTACTTGTCCAGTTTATACTCCACGTTCCCTGATACCCATAATGTGTCTCTGGAACACCCAAAGAAACAGAAGGTGTAGGTTGTGTCACGCTCCCTGAAGCTTTTAAAGTAAATAGTTCACGATCTAAAGTCTTGCTAAGATCATGGTTTTCATAATACGTCCCTGTAGTATCTACAAGCTGAATAGGACCAGAAAGAGTTAAGTTATTCGTATTACTATTCGCTTGTATCACTGCAGGATTCGAACTTTGAGAATTCAAATTGATTGCAAGATCTGTTAATGTGATATTTCCATTTGCTACTAATGTTGTTCCAACATCCATTAGGAGCTGAGATCCAGATTGCTGGGTGAATGCTTCTGTTGTTAAAGTCACTCCAGATTTTAATGCTAATGTTCCTGCAGCTAAGGTCACCGGTTGTGTGATCGTAGACTTTACATTCCCGTTAACAACCTCCGCAGCAGATAGCTGTTCCCCAGAAAAAACAATCGTTCCCTTATACTGAATCCCAGATCCATTAGTATCTGAAGCATTAATCGTTAATGTTGGAGTTGTTGTTGTGGGAGGCGGGGATGTTGTTCCATTTTCCATAGTCACAGGATCATAGAAAAATATGGAACATCCTTCAGCAGCGCGTAAGTTTGTAAAAGTCCCTCCAGCACCTATACTAATAGCATTTCTTGTAACTGTCGGTGTACTGCCAGGTGTATTGATTGTATTCCCTGCAAAGGTAATATCTCCATAATCTGCAGATAAGGAAATCTTTCCTCCAGCCTCTATAGCTATCGCTCCTCCTTTAGGAGTTGTTCCCCCAACCACAGTATTTTTGCTAAATACAGTAGGGCCTCCCGAAGAAAGCGTTAAGCTCTGAGCAAAAATCGCCCCACCACTTGTTGTAGAAGAGTTTTCACTAAAAATTAGGTTCTTATTCCCTTTCAGATTAATACTAGAAGTAGCTCCAGAACCTCCTCCCCCGCTTCCTAAACCACCACTGGAGCCTGTGCTTGCTTTATATCCACAGATTGCCCCTCCGGAATTTTGTCCTGAAGTGCTCGCTGTTGTTCCTGTAACTTGATTTCCTAGAAAAGAGACAGATACATTGTCTGCAATTAAAATCTCCCCAGAAGAACCTAAAGCTCCTCCAGAAGCTACAGAACTGTTCTCTGAAAAGACAACATCTCCTGAGTTTTTAGAAATTTCTATCTTATTCGAAGCAAAAACCGCCCCACCCTGTTTCTTAGAACTGTTTTTAATAAATTCTATAGATTCTTTCGTTACTGCTATCGTTATGCCTCCGGCTTTTATGGCGCCTCCATCCTCCTCTGAGGAGTTCTCTTGAAAGACGACTCTTGTGTTCCCTGTGATATCTAGTGTATTAGAAACATTGATAGCACTAGATGCCCCTGTTCCTGCCGTGCCGGAAGCTGGAGAGCGCACGAAAGAAAGTACAGAAAATCCTGAGAAAGTCACAGACTGATTTGCTGCCGTACTAGAGATTGCCGAGGAAACCGCAGAGAATTTTAAATCCCGGAAAAGGAACGAAAACCCCTGTCCCAGGAATGCTAAAGAGCCATTAGTGTTGCTAAAGCAACTTTTTGTCCCAGATCCTGACGATCCTGCACCTATACTAGAGACATTATAGATCGATATGGAATCTTTAAAGAGATAGGATGTTCCTTCAGCATTTGAAGATTCTCTAGGTGCGAATACACCTCCCTGGGAACCCTCAAAACTATCTTGAGATGTTAAAACTACTTGATCTGGAGCAGCAAATGCAATGGAGTTAAATGTGATAACCAATGAAGAGACAATCCCAGGGAAAGAGACTTTCATGTACGTGCTCCTCTTACTAAGACATGAAGTTCTTTCTTAAATACAAAAAGGATCTAAAGAAAGCAAGTCAGCATCAATCTTCACGCAAACAAGACAGTTCTCCGCTCAAGTCAGGATTTATCCACAAAAAAGGCCTTTCCTCTTAAAAAAGAGAAAAGGCCTCGCGATTCCTTAAAAAAAAGCAACCTAGAAAGTTACATCAAATCCAAAGTTTAAACTAAAGAGGTAAGAAGTTTCGCTGCATGCAGAAGAATCTCTACTATATAAATTTCTTCTTGATCCTAAACTTACTACAAGATCCCAGAGGAAACCTTTTGTAGCTTCACCTGTGTAAGAGAGCATAGCATCACTTTTTATCAGTGGAGCCCACTCCGTTGGGGAAATTACAGCAATAGTATCTCCGCCATAGGAAATCACAGTGTCTGCAAAGCTTTGCTTCAGTCCTAAAGTTATACTTGAATCCAAAGATAAAACATCTCGCCCACCAAAGAAAGCTAGCTTAATACATGTGCCTATAGGCAAGTCTATAGATCTGTAAAATGAGTCGCTAAATACACGACCTATCTCGAGAGAGGTTTCTTTAAAGCCCTGCTGAACAGTATTCACCCCCTGGAGCTTCACGTAAGCTGTTGGAACTAACCAAGGGATTGCTGCATGTGTAACTAGAAGTTCTGTTCCGATCTCTGCAAGAGCCCCAGAACTTTTCCAAGAGCCGATGTTATCACAATCAATGTAATATTCATTTACGATTGTGTTGGAAGAAGAGATCCCGATCGTCTTGCCAGAAAGTGTCACGACATAATGAACACCTTCATAGGGACTGATAGTAGCCAAAGCCCATCGCATTCCACAAGAGAAAAATCCTGACAACGAATATAACAAAGACTCAGGAATGTTCGCAGCTTGCCCAACAAGAACTCCTGAAATACCACTCAGCATAACACAAGAATCCTTAGGAGCAATAATAGAGCTGATTGCAGCTCCAACATTTCCTCGAGTGTAGTAGTCTCGTCTAAAATTCTGCATGTGCCCAGATTGGAACAAGTTCGCACTTATGCTAAAGCTTCTTCCAGAGCTATGACGTGGATCAAATTGCATGTCCAAATTATGAGACAAAGACATCATATCGTTGATGGTGTCCTGTAAACGTAATCCCACTAAAAAAGCTTTATAATTAGGGTTCTCCTTTCTTGGGCTGCGCTCAACAATCACAGCGCTCTCAAAAGAACTCTTAGATTTAGAATTTACAGGTATAATAGAGGTAACCTCATCACTTTTGGAAGCCCCTACATAAGGAAGGTCACTACCAAAAGACAAAAGATGAGTTAAAGAAAAAACTAATAAAAATGATATAAAACGATTCACAATAAACTATTAACGTCCAATGATTTAGAACGCCAAGAAACTATGAAATCTGAGAAAAATCCTGCAACAACTATTCTTAGGGTGACCTCTTTTCCGCATAGAAATACAGCAAAAAATTCCCTCTGAAAACACAATCTCGAGGTTCTTCTTTTCTTTAGAAAAAAAAAAATCGCGATAAAATCTTTTCAGTAAATTACTTATGGATTTTTGTTGTGCAACGACTTGCCTTGCCCACCAAAGGCAAACACATTAAGAGCTTTAGCATCATTGCAATACAGACAATAGAAAATAGACAGAGAGCACCACAAAGAACAAAAACAACTCTATAAGAGTAGTGGCAAAAAGATCCTATTTTTAGAATATTGAGGAGACGCCAAAACCAATCTATATACCTTGGAGGACGTTTCTTACTTAAAGATAATGTGTGAGTTTTCGAGGCTTTTTTTATAGGAACATGCAGAGAATTCTTACAAACTGGAGGAAATAAGTTGTTCGTCAACATAAAATCAACTAAAGGGGAAACGTCTTAAAAAATAGGCCCAAAAGTCTCAGCATAAATTTTATATCACCAATTTATATTTTTAAATGCCTCTCTCTTTGCATATCTTTTCTCTTTCTTTATGTTCGACAGAGCATTTTTTCCACTATAGTGGGTAACGAACCTTGTTGGGAAAAATCTTTATCAGACAAAGGTACACGTAACGTGGGGCTTGAAATGTAGCCTAAATGTGCTAGCATGTGCTTTATTGAAATCGGATTTGTAGCTTGCGCTAACCAAGAGGTAAGCTCCTGCCATAGTTCTTTTGGGAAAAAACTATGGACTACCTCATGAACTTCCTTAGCCCAAGCATTTGCAGCTACAGAAATTAATCCATATGCTCCGTGTGAGGCCATGTCATGCCATAACCCATCATCTCCACAAAACAATTTAAGATGAGGCGCGCACTGTTGATAACATAAGCCATTTTCTATAGATCCCCCGCTATCTTTCACTCCCCAGCAAAATTCATAATGAGCTACAGCCTTTAGGGTATCTATATGCAAGGGAGTCCCTGCACGAGAAGGGATGTTGTATAAAATTGCAGGAAGTTGTGTTTTCTTCAGAAGAGTTTCAAACCATAAAGTTTGTCCATACACGCCAGGTTTTGTATAAATAGGGCTAGTCAGTAAAAATCCCGAAATAGGATAACCATGGCACATGTCCATCCAAGCTAAGGAATCTTGAAGAGATACTCCTGGAATACCAATATATAACGGGCTATGCATATGTAAATCACATGCAAATCTTAAGACCTGTAGTTTCTCTTCTAAAGATAGTGAAAGGCTCTCTCCTGTACTACCTAGAAGAACTATACCATTATTTGCCTCCTCTTGAAGACGCAAGATTCTCCCCAAACTAGCAAAATCTATACGAAAATCCGGAAAAAACGGAGTCACAACAGCAGCTAGCATGCGCATCTTTTTCCACCTTAAATATCTTGTTTTACAAAATCGTTATGCAGCTGTGCTATGATGCTCTCTGCACACGAGGACATAACCGCAAAGCTAAGAACCTTAGAACTTTGAGAGCAAAATAGAGGGGCTACTTGTAAATGCAGACCTTCCATCATCGTAGACATCACTTTTGGACAAGACAAACCCGAGCCCACTATAGTAATTAATGCCATATCGTGATGCAATCTGACTACTCTAAATGTAGATAGTGCATGTTGTAAGCTTTGGAGTTTTTCCGAAGAAGAGCCCTCATTGTCTAAGATAAAAGAACACGTATGATTTTGCGTTGTGATTAATTCAGGAAAGATTCCTAGGCTATGAAGTTTGTACACAAGCTCATCCATACCTTGATCTAAGGAACTAAAATCTATAGAACAAAGACTTTGATTTTGACGTAATGATAGCGCTGTAATTTTCGGCTCAAGACTTTCTTCTCTTTCAATAGCATAAATCCACGTTCCCTCCTGTGTAGAATGAAATGTTGAAGTAACAAAAATTGGAATGCCTGCCCGCATACAAGGAGAAAGCATGGGAGGATAAAGGACTTTAGCTCCAAAACGTGCAAGATTTTGCATCTCTTCAAAACTTAACTCTGGAATTCTTTGAGCGTTCTCTACAACTTTAGGGTCCATCGTATAGACACCACTCACATCCGTGTAAATACGCACCTCGCTAGCATTGCAAATTTCTGCAATCAAAGCTGCTGTATAATCACTCCCTCCACGTCCTAAGATCGTAGTCTCCCCTGCTTGACTTGCCCCTATAAATCCTTGAATGATATAGCTAGTATTTGCCGAAAGCTGTCTATCTTTCCACGACCTTCTCATCAAAGAAAGGTCTGGAGTAGCTCGACTATAATTATCATCTGTCAAAATGACATCTCGGGCTTCTAAACTCTGGATATTTAAAGATCTACTACGGCATACAGCCTTCACCAAGGAAACAGCAATATCCTCCCCTAGAGCAAGAATATTGGCTCTATCCGCAACAGAAAGATGCTGCTGGTTTACATAGGGAAACAATCGAGATATCCATGAGGAGACCGGGAACGGTACATTTAAATCTCTAACTATGGCTTCATGTTTTTTCTGCAAATCTCTTAAAAGGCTGAGTCGCTCTTGTGCAGAACTTGCATAAAAGCTTTCCAACATATCTGTAACACCGGCAATCGCACTTAACACGACAAAGCTAGGTTCATCTGCATAAATAATATCACAAACTTTCTGAATACATTCAGCAGATCCTAAACTTGTCCCACCAAACTTATATACAACTGAAGGCATGCCGACCTCCACAATACTGCACGTACCATTCCATATTTGCCAGTACAGCTCCTGCCGCCCCACGAACAAGATTATGAACCAATACGTTCATCTTTATAGTACGAGTGTCGCCTCCATAGGTAATGGGACCTATATGTACTCGCATATCGTCATGGGTAAGGTGATGACGTGCTTGGGGAAATCTAGGGTCCTTATACAATTGATAAGTTCCTGGGAATTCTAAATTTTTTTTCTCATAACACATCGCTATCTCTTCAAGATCCACAGGCTGAAGAAAAGATATATGTAAAGAGAACATGTGTCCATATACTACAGGCACACGATGGACACTTACAGAAATCTTACAACACAAAGGCTGCGTTGGAGTTCCTAGAATTTTTTTTGTTTCCCTAAGAATTTTTTCTTCTTCTCCAGCAATAAAGGGAATTGTATTGGATAATAAATCTGTAGAAGGAACACCAGGATAACCTGCGCCACTTGCTGATTGTAAAGTAACAATATGTATGTGATCCAAACCAAAGTCTCTTAGGGGAGCAAGAGCAAGAGCCACTCCAGAAACACAACAATTAGAATTTGTTATGATTCTTCCTGGAAAGGGCTGTTGCTCAATAAGGAGAATATGCTCCTTATTGAGCTCTGGAATAAGAATTGGCACATAAGGATGCATACGGTATGCCGAAGCATTAGAAAACACGGTCTTTCCTTTAGACAAGCAGTATGCTTCTAATATTTCCGCATGTTTTTCTGGAAGAAAAGAGACAACAATATCTGCCTGTAGCTCTTCGACTGTCTGTATAACTAGGGATCCTATAGCTTGTGGAAGTGGAGTCAAAGGCTCCTGCCAAACACATGCCGTATGATAAGGATGTCCGTATTTTGCTTCTGAAGCAACAACTTCTCCAACTTCCCAATTATTGCATTTTTGCAATAGAGCTATAAACTTTTGACCCACAAGTCCCGTAGCGCCCAAAATAGCGACACGCATAACTTCTATTCCTTTGTCTGCTGAAAATATGGCTATAAGTTGCTTAAAAACTTGAGAAACAATCTCGCCACTCAATTGTAGAAGAACCCGAAATAAGGCTGCATTCTAATAACAACTCTCTTTTTTTTAAGCAAGGGGTGTTACACCCTTGAAAGAAAGCTTTAATACATCTTCTAATCCATACAAACCTGGCTCAGGGGCCTCGGTTTTTAACCATGACAAAATCCGCAACACTCCACGAGCAAAAACATCACGCGAAAACACCGTATGACGAAGAACAATTTGTTCTTCATCACTGATAAAAGCAACTTCATGCTCTCCTGGAATATTGCCGACTCGAGATACGTGTAGTTCAATTTTTTTCTCTTTACCCTCCACAGCATATTCTTGATTCCAAATATCTTTTTTCACTTTAGACAATGTTGAAATCAAATCCCAAGCAGTCCCAGATATAGCCTCACGTTTTTTCTTATGATGTACCTCTCTAACGCAGATATCATAACGATCATCAAGAAATTCTGCGAGCAAGCTTGTGAGAATCTTCTGTAAGACAGCTCCTAAGCTAGTATTCGCGCATAAAACTACAGGGACATGTAGAGATAATTTCTTTAATTTCTTTTGTTTATCCTGACAATTCTCAGGAAATCCAGAAGTACCGAGAATGACAGGTTTAGGATAACAAAGTAGAGTATCTACAAGAAGATCTGTAAGCTCAGGAGAAGAAAAATCCACAAGAACAGAGTTCTTCTCTATAACTTCCAATAACGAATGTGTACCATGACGAGAAAAACCAGGGCCTAAGCTATAATAGGGATCCTTGTGTAACAATGCTGCAACACACTGATTCATTTTACCTAAACATCCAATAAGACCTACGCGCATGTGACATCCCCATTCAAGAATCCTATGACCAAAAGTAACGACTTCGTTTACAAAAAATCCTCATGAAATTATCTTTTTCAATTCCAGCTGTAAACTCCCTAGAGTATACGTAGGCTCATGAAAAAAAACTATCTACTCTTCCTTATTCTTGCATTGCCTTTCGGGTGTTTTGCTGAGCAAAAAGTAAATCCCTTAGTTATTCTTACTGGAGCCACAGGACAACTAGGCTCTCCAATAGCACACCATCTTCATGCAAATTACTCTCTTTTCCTAATTGGTAGACAACCACAAAAACTCCTCACACTACAACAAAATCTTCCGAATTCTCAAACGCTACCTTTAGATTACACTTCTCCTAAGTTTTTACATGCGTACAAGCACACGCTAGAAAAACTCACTCAAAAAGTACATAGTCTGATTATTATTACTCCCCGTCCAGAGTGGCATACTCCCCTTCAAGACATAGACACATGGCAAAAAACACTTTTAATCACGTTTTCTGCTCAAGCTGCCCTGATTAAAGCGACTCTTCCATACATGGAAAAACAAAGTTCTATTCTCATTATAGCAGGAACTACCTCTATACAGCTGCAACCACAGTATGGTTTGTCTTGCATTCTCAGACGCATGTGGACTACATATGCTAAAGCTCTTTCACACGAACTCGGACCGCAAGGAATTCGAGTCAATAGTTTATCCCCAGGTGTTGTTTTCACCCCATTTCATAAAAAAAGACTTTCAGACCTTGCATACATAAATAATCGCTCTATAGAAGAAGAAATTGCTTGCGAAGCTACTTCTATTCCTTTGCGCCGTTTTTGCGAAGTTACAGATGTTGCAACAAGTGCAGAATTTCTTATTTCCCAACAAGCTTCTTTCATCTCTGGAATCAATCTTATCCTTGATGGTGGCTTCTCTGTTGCTCTAAATTAATAAATTCACCATGGAATTCTTCTAATTACGCTAAGTAAGGAAAAACAATTTTAAAAAATTGCTTCTTATTGACTTTCTCCCTATTCCATGTAAAATTTTTCATCTCTATTAAGTTAAATGCATTCGGACAAGCATGACTGAAGATATAGTACTTTGGACTCTAGAAATGCTTAAAGAGGTTTACCATACCCCTTTATTTGAACTCATTCACAAAGCGAACGCTACTTTACGTAAGCACTTTCCCCCTTCAGAATTGCAAACGTGTTATCTCGTATCAGTAAAATCCGGGGGGTGTGTAGAAGATTGTGCCTACTGTGCTCAGTCCTCAAAATATCAAACCCACGTAAAAGCTGAGCCTATGATGAAAATTGTAGATGTTTTGGAACGAGCAAAACGCGCAAAAGAACTCGGCGTTACGCGTATTTGCCTTGGAGCTTCTTGGAGAAATGTCAAAGACGACCACTTCTTTGATAGAGTGTTGACCATGGTGAAGGCTATTACTGATATGGGCCTTGAAGTTTGCTGTACTTTAGGAATGCTAAATGAAGAGCAAGCCGCTAAGCTTTATGATGCAGGACTCTATGCATATAACCATAACTTAGACAGCTCTCCGGAATTCTACCAAACCATCATCACGACACGAAGTTATCAAGAACGTCTAGATACTCTAGATGTCATTAATAAATCTGGAATTAGCACATGTTGTGGAGGGATTATAGGAATGGGAGAGTCTGTAGAGGACCGTTTAAAACTCCTCTACATGCTAGCTACAAGAGATCACATTCCCGAGTCTATCCCGATAAACATGCTCTATCCTATTGAGGGCACCCCCCTTCAAGATCAACCCCCCTTACCATTTTGGGAATTGTTAAGGACTATTGCTACAACGCGTATCGCATTCCCTCGTTCTATGGTACGCCTTGCTGCAGGAAGAGCTTTTCTCTCTATAGAGCAACAAACGCTATGTTTTCTTTGTGGAGCAAACTCTATCTTCTATGGAGAAAAACTCTTAACGGTACAGAATAACGATGTTGATGAAGATGCTGAAATGATCCAAACATTAGGGTTAATCCCTCGTCCTTCCTTTTCAATACAAAGAGGAAATCCCTCATGTCATTCCAGTGTTTCCTAAAAGATTCTTTAGAAAAACGCAAAGAGAATAACACCTACCGCAAGCTCATAAGTCTTCCTAACCTTAAGGACTTCACCTCTAACGACTACTTGGGATTTGCACGATCTCAAGAGCTTTGCACTGCCATTCTCCAAAAGTGTGCATCTACATCCTCACTGGGAGCTACGGGTTCTCGCCTTCTCACAGGACATTCCCAATACTACGAAGACCTTGAAAGTTCCATTGCACAAACCCATCATGCTGAAAACGCCCTTATTTTCAATTCCGGATACACGGCAAATTTAGGTCTCCTCTCTACCATAGCCTCCCCTGAAGATCGCTTTATTCATGATCTTTATATTCATGCTTCTATGCATGATGGTATTCGTTTAAGCAAGGCAAGAAGCTTTCCCTTTAGGCATAACGATATTCACCATCTGCAACAACGCCTAGAAACTCCCCATTCAGGAAGAACCTTTGTCTGTGTAGAGTCTGTGTATTCTCTTCATGGCTCTGTTGCTCCCCTCATAGAAATCCAAGAACTTTGTGAGCGCTATGAAGCACAATTAATTGTAGATGAAGCTCATGCTCTAGGAATCTTTGGAGATCATGGTGAAGGCCTCGTTACTATGTTAGGGTTGCAAGATAAAGTCCTTGCGACTCTCTATACCTTCGGTAAGGCTCTAGGGATGCACGGGGCTGCGATAGCATGTAGCACTACCTTAAAGCACTACTTAATTAACTTTTGTCGGCCCTTTATCTATACAACAGCGTTGCCTTCGAGCTCATTAATCTCCATAGACCTTGCATATCAGCATAACTATGATGCTGTTGAGCTACGTAAGCATCTTTCCTATCTGATATCATTTTTCCGACAACAAGCTGAAGAGTTAGGAATCTCCTTACCTAAAGGAAATGCACTCTCTCCAATACAATCTATTTGCATTCCTAGGGCATCGCGTATCCGTCAGGTTTCCCAATACCTACAAGAGAGCGGCTTTGATGTCAGGCCCATATTGAGTCCTACAGTAAGGCAAAACCAAGAGCTCTTGCGAATCTGCATCCATACATTTAATACCAAAGAGGAGATCTCTCAAGTCCTCCTCTTAATTTCACAGGCGTTATCATGCGTATCGTTGTTGTAGGGATTCATACAGAGGTTGGGAAAACCTTAGTCAGTGCAATTCTTACTAAAATGTTGCACGCAGAGTATTGGAAAGTCCTTCAAGCTGGCTCCTTAGACCAGACCGACAGTGCTACGGTTTCCCGTCTCTCTGGGGCCTACTGCCACCCCGAAGCGTATCAGTTCTCCTCTCCACTCTCCCCTCATCAAGCAGCACGGATAGATCAAATTCCTATAGATGTAGAGAAATTTTGTCTTCCGGAAACTTCTTCTCCTCTAATTATCGAAACTGCAGGGGGGATGCTCTCCCCCTGTGGAGAAACTCTCCTTCAGGGAGATGTTTTCGCTTCGTGGTCCTGCTCTTGGCTACTTGTAAGCAGGGCTTATCTCGGCAGCATCAATCATACACTGCTAACCCTAGAAGCTTTGCGCTCAAGAAAAATCCATGTTTTAGGAATGATTCTAAACAACTATTCTGAAGAGGAAGAGCTTTGGCTTCAGAAAATGACAGGGCTTCCCCTATTAGGGAGCCTCCGTCAAGAACAGGAAGTAACGCCTGAGCTTGTCCTCTCTTATGCTAATAACTGGAAAGAACTATGGTCTCGCACTTCACATCTAAAACAGCTTCTATCTGGCATCCCTTCTCTCAGCCAGGCATAGATCCCGATCCCGTTCTTATTTCTAGAGGAGAGGGTGCGTACCTCTACTCGGAATCTGGAGAAAGGTATCTTGATGCTATCTCCTCATGGTGGTGTAACTTACATGGACATGCCCATCCTTACATTGCACAACGATTAAGCGAGCAAGCATTTAACTTGGAGCATGTTATTTTTGCGAATTTCACCCACGCCCCAGCAAAGGAGTTAATCTCCAGACTAGCCTCTGTGCTTCCTGAAGTTCTTCAACACTTTTTCTTTTCAGATAACGGCTCTACAGCAATCGAGGTAGCGTTAAAAATTGCTATGCAATACTTCTATAATCTAGGAATCGAAAGACCTAAGATTGCAGCATTAACCCATGGTTATCACGGGGATACCTTCGGGGCAATGTCCGTATCACAACGGGAGCTATTTTCTACTCCTTTTACTCCCTGGCTATTCCCATGTGAGTCTCTTCTTCCTCCAAGTTATGGCCAAGAAGAGCGTGCTATTGCTCAAGCAGATAAGCTCTTTTCTCAAGGAAATATCGCTGCATTTATTTATGAGCCCATACTTCAAGGCGCTGGAGGAATGAGAATATATAACCCTGAAGGGCTCGATGCAATGCTAAGCAGTGCTAAACGCCATGGAGTAGTGTGCATCGCAGATGAGATTCTTACAGGATTTGGCCGCACAGGACCTATGTTTGCCTCAGAATATCTCAAAGTTTCTCCTGATATTCTATGTCTTTCCAAAGGCTTAACTGGAGGATTTCTTCCCTTAGCTCTTACCGTAACCACAGAAGAAATCCATCAAGCTTTTGTCTCCCGTGATAGAAAAAAGGCGCTCTTACATGGGCATACTTATACTGGCAACCCCCTGGGGTGCGCTGCTGCTCTTGCCTCTTTAGATCTTACGTTGTCCCCACAGTGCCTGCAGCAGCGATCCATGATTGAAAATTCTCATAAACGTTTTGTAGAAAAGTTTGGTTCCCATTGGTCACGATGTGAAAGCTTGGGAACAGTTCTTGTTGTAGACTTCCCAGAAGAACAAGCTACAACAAAATACTTTTCCAGATTTCGTGATTCCCTAAATCAGTTTTTCCTTGAGCGCCATCTTCTCCTCCGCCCTTTAGGGAACACCCTCTATGTCCTTCCTCCCTATTGTATCAAAGAAGAAGAACTTTCCTATATTTACTCTCAACTACAGGAGGCCTTATGCCTACAATCATAGAAAAAAAACAATTTCAGTCTCTTGCCTGTTATTGGCATCCAGTTCTTAAAAAGATTGTTTCCTCTGAGGAACTCCATGCAAAATGGGTAAATACCCTCTCATTCTTAGAAAATTGCGGAGCAAAAAAAATCTCTGCAAGTGAACATCCTGTAGAAGTAAAGGAGGCAGTGTTAAAACATGCCGCAGAGGAATTCCGCCATGCCCACTATTTAAAAGTTCAAATTCCTAGGGTGAGCTCTATACCTTTCCCGAGCTATGAAAAATCCAGCCTCCTTGGGGGACAAATTGCCAAGTATTACCTGCATCTTTTAGACTTAAGAATCAGCAAAGTGTTAAAGCACACCTACGGCTTATCAGGACAAACGCTAAAAAATACTGCCTATATCCTAGTCACTTTTGCTATAGAGCTTCGCGCTTCCGAACTCTATCCTCTTTACCACGAGATTTTAAAAGCCTCTTCAAGTAAGGTCTCAGTAAAATCCATAATTTTAGAAGAGCAAGGTCACCTTTCTATGATGGCTCAAGAGCTCGATATTCTCCCTTATGGAGAAGAGCTTCTTGAATATGCCTGTATTTTTGAAGCTGAGCTCTGCATGCAGCTCGTGAAAAACTTAGAAAAACTCTAATTTCTTAGACTATAAATACCACTTCAGGCAAGTTTATTCCCCTAAAACAAGGCTATGTACTTGTCTGAACGATGCGAACTTATAAGGTTTCCCCATCCTCTATTTGTGGAAATGTCCTCATTTCTCCATCAAAATCCCACTCTCTAAGAGCTATCCTCTTAGCTTCAGTCGCTCAAGGGACCTCAGAAATCCATAACTACCTGGTCTCTCCAGATACTGATGCTGTAATTCAAGCTTGTAGGCAGCTAGGAGCAAAAATAAAACGAACTCCAAAAACCTTATACATTTCTGGCACGTCATTCCCTATCTTCCCAGATCATACAGTGATTAATGCAGGAAACTCAGGAATTGCCCTGCGTTTCCTAACAGCATTAGCATGCATGTTTTCTAAAAACATTACCCTTACAGGCTCTCCCTACCTACAGCGTCGCCCTATGGCTCCCCTAATCCAAGCCCTTGAAAATTTTGGAGCTTCGTTTACTTTCTCTACACATGCTCCCCTTCCTTTTTCCTTAAATGGACCCTTGTGTTCGGGATATACTGATGTTGATGGCAGTGATTCCCAATTTGCCTCAGCTCTAGCCCTGGCCTGTTCCCTAGCGGAAGGTCCCTTTTCCTTCACCATCCTCAACCCTAAAGAACGACCTTGGTTTGCTCTTACCCTATGGTGGTTAGAGCAGCTCTCCCTTCCTTATACATGTTCAGAACATACGTATTCTTTCCCAGGAAACTCCCGCCCTTTAGGTTTTTCTCATACTGTATCGGGAGATTACAGTAGCGCTTCCTTTATCGCCGCTGCTGCAATTCTTTCTAAAAGCTCTCGCCCCACGCATCTTTACAACCTTAATCCCCGAGATATTCAAGGAGATAAGGAATTGTTGTTTTTACTAAAAAAACTCGGAGCTTCTATAGAATTTGATGCAGAGAAGCTCACGATCTTCCCTTCTTCCTTATCAGGAGGCTCTATAGATATGGATCTCTTCATCGACGCTCTTCCCATCCTTGCTGTGTTATGCTGCTCTGCTGATTCTCCTTCTCACCTATACAATGCACGAAGCGCAAGAAGTAAAGAAAGCGATCGTATAGAGACGATCACAGAAGAACTTCAAAAAATGGGAGCGTGTATACAACCCACCCATGATGGCCTTATCATTAATCCTGGACCTTTACATGGAGCTAAACTAAACTCCCATAACGACCATAGGATTGCTATGGCATTGACAATTGCAGCAATGAACGCTTCTGGAGAAAGTCTCATCTGCGATACCGATTGCGTGAGAAAATCCTTCCCGAAGTTTTCTCAGATTTTACAATCTCTAGGGGGAAAAATTTGTGAAGATATTTCTCTGTGGCCTTCCTACAAGTGGGAAATCGCTACTGGGCAAAGCCTTTGCTGACTTTTTATCTTATACTTTTTTTGACCTTGATGATCTCATCATCAAAAACTATGGAGAGGGAATACATACTACAACAGCAAAGATGTTCCTTGCTTATGGGAACGCAACCTTTTGCCATTGGGAAGCTCAGATATTGCACTCCATCCCAGATTACAATAGTGTTGTAGCTTTAGGAGGAGGCACTTTAATGCACAACGAAACCTATCAAGAAATCCGCAACAAAGGTCCCCTAGTGTTTCTTTCTCTTCCCTTACCTATAGTAAAGCAAAGACTCCAAACTCGAGGGCTACCGGAGAAACTCAAGGAAGAACAAGCCCAAAGTTCTCTGGAAGAAGCTTTGAAAAAACGCATAAAACATATGAAAACACTCGCTACACATACTTTCCTTATGGATACTGTCATCCTTTCAGATCCACATTCCCTAACAGATGCTTGTGCAGCACTCAGGACTTTACTCAACCTATGAAAAATCGTTTTGGCTCTCTATTTTCCTTCACTACCTGGGGAGAAGCTCATGGCCCCTCCATAGGTGTTGTGATTGATGGTTGCCCTGCAGGGATCCCTCTGACTCAAGAAGATTTCCTCCCTGCTATGGGAAGAAGAAGACCCGGAAGAGAAGGAACCTCACCAAGAAAAGAACCTGATGTTGTGCATATCCTCTCAGGAGTGTATCAGGGAGTTACTACCGGAACCCCCATCGCTCTACAGATCTTCAATATGGATGTGGACAGCTCCCCCTATGAAAAATATAAACATCTCTATCGCCCTGGGCATGGGCAATTTTCCTACGAGAGGAAATTTGGCATTGTCGATCCCTATGGAGGGGGAAGATCATCAGCACGAGAAACCGCATGTCGCGTTGCTGCTGGTGTTGTTGCAGCGAAGTTCCTCGCACACCTAGAGATTTATTCTTTAGCATATCTTTCAGAAATCGGCCCTCTAACCACAAGGGAGTTTTTCCCCTTCACAGAGGAACTCGCAAAATATATCCACAACTCCCCCTACAACTCCCCTCTGGAGGAAACAGAAATCCGAAAACTTCTCCACTCCCTAAAGGAAGAGAGAGATTCTCTAGGGGGAGTAGTTTCTTTCATTACTTCTCCCCTACACGAACCTCTTGGAGAACCCTTATTCGATAAGATACAAGCACTTTTAGCCCATGCAATGATGAGCATTCCCGCAGCAAAGGGCTTTGAAATCGGCTTGGGATTTGCCTCCGCAGCTATGCGCGGCTCCCAATATACTGATCCCTTCGTACTGGGGAATGATGGAGCCATCTCCTTACTTACTAACCACTGTGGAGGAACTTTAGGAGGAATTACCATAGGAAAACCCCTGGAAGGACGCGTCGCCTTTAAGCCAACATCCTCAATAGCACGTCCACAAAAAACCGTGACGAAATCAAAAGAAGACGCCCTATACTCTACTCCAACTCAGGGACGCCATGATCCCTGTGTAGCAATACGAGCCGCTACCGTCGTGGAAGCTATGCTGAATCTTGTTCTTGCAGATCTTATCTTACAACAACGGTGCGCGAAACTATGATCAAGGAAATCCTCACCCAACCCCACAGAGCAAAACTTGTTTCTAACTTTTTCTCAAAGGAGCTCTTCTCCTCTCTCTCTCTGAAAAATCCCCTAGTGATTATTACAGATCATCATATCCAACAGCTCCACCTCCCTCCCATTATCTCCCGTCTAAAACTCCTAGGCTATAAAGTTCTTGTCCTTGCCTTCGCTCCAGGAGAACAAAGTAAAACCTTCGAAGTATTTCTTTCTTTACAGCAACAACTTATCGACCTAGGGATCTCCTCTGGAACACCGATCCTAGGATGGGGTGGCGGTGTCGTTCTGGATATAGCAGGATTTGTCGCTGCTACCTGCTGTCGTGGCGTGCCTCTCTATCTTGTTCCAACTACACTTACTGCCATGATCGATGCCAGCATCGGAGGAAAAAATGGGATTAACCTTCAGGGGGTTAAAAACCGCCTAGGAACCGTGTACCTTCCCAAGGATGTATGGATATGTCCAGAGTTTTTATCAACATTACCGCAACATGAATGGAGCTACGGTATTGCTGAAGCAATAAAGCACGGAGTCATTGCAGATCCCTATATTTGGGAATTTCTCCATACCCACCATCAAGAGGTCTTTTCTTCTCCTAAACTGCTTAAAGAATTGATCCTCAGAAACTGCCAAGTAAAGGCCGCCATCGTAAAAGAAGATCTCCACGATCGTTGCCGAAGGAAAATCCTAAATTTTGGGCATTCTATAGCCCACGCTATCGAAGCCCTCTCCGAGGGACACGTCCCCCATGGAAAAGCTGTAAGCGTTGGCATGATGATAGAAACCCAACTCTCCTTAGCTTGTGGCGTTCTTTGGTCTCCACAAGTCCTTAAAGACTTACGCACACTATTAAAACTCTTTCACCTTCCGACAACTCTCGAAGAGTTACGCACCTCTATCCCACAATCCTTGCATGAACATGTCTATCATCCTGGAAATCTCATGCGCATCTTACACCACGATAAAAAAAATCCCTCTCCAAAAGAGTTCAATATGGTTATGATAGAACGCCTTGGGAAAGCCGCCTCTTTCCAAGGAACATACTGTGCCTCTCCCCGCAGGGAGGTCCTTCTTAAGGTCTTAGAAAATGAATGCTCTCTTATGCGCTACAATTAACGGCCCGACATTTTCACAAGCAAAACAACAAATCCTCGACTCTCTTCCTTTTGTGGACAGCATAGAACTTCGCGTAGATTCTCTATCCACCTTAAGCCCTTCTGCCTTAAGCTTCTTATTAGCTATGGCAAAAGCTCCTATCCTTACATATAAAAAACCTCAAGGCCTCTCCTCTAGTGCCTGGGTAGAGAAAATTCTCTCTTTAGCTGCACTCTCTCCAACATATCTCGATGTGGATATTCAATTTCCTCAAGACGCCCTAAGAAAAATCCGCCTTTCCTATCCCGATATAAAAATCATCCTCTCTCACCATACGGAAACCTATGAAGATCCCCATCATATTTATCATAAAATGCATAGCACCCCTGCGCACTACTACAAAATCGTAACTTACTCAGAAACTCCCCTACAAACTCTACGCTTTGTACACGCTGCGCGCTCCTTACCTCCCCAAGCTACAGCCCTATGCCTTGGGGAACATAGCCTCGCCTCAAGAGTCCTGTCTCCTTTAATGGGGAACGCAATGAATTACGCTGCAGGACGCCATGCTTCTCCCGCAGCTCCCGGGCAGCCCCACCTTGATGATCTCCTTGCATATAACTATAAAAATCTCTCCCAAGAGGCTGAAATTTATGCTCTTATTGGCAACCCTGTAGACCGCAGTCCAAGCCACATTACCCACAACAAATTCTTTTCTAAACTCCTTATCAAAGCAAGCTACATAAAAATCCCTCTATCCCCAGAGCAACTTACTGAGTTTTTCATTATTTTACGTACTCTTCCCTTTCGAGGTCTGAGCGTAACCATGCCATTAAAAGTTCCCGTCATGGACTATATGGATATCTTAGATCCCTCAGCACAACTCTGCGGTGCTGTGAATACCATTCTCTTTCATGAAGACGTCTTATATGGATACAACACCGATGGGCAAGGAGCCTTCAATCTTCTTGTTCGCAAAGGTGTCGCTATTAAAAACAAACATGTCGCAATTTTAGGGGCCGGGGGTGCAGCAAGATCCCTCGCGGTGACTCTTGCACACCACGGCGCCTATATCCACATTTTCAACAGAACCTTCCAAAATGCAGAGTCCTTGGCAAAGCTCTGCAATGGCACCGCTCACCCTCTAAAAGATCTTCGAGGATTTGCTAGCGATCTCCTAATCAACACCCTCCCTCCAGAAATAGGATTTCCCTGGGAATTTCCTCCAATAATCTTGGATATCAATACTTTCCCCAAAAACACCCCCTACCTACTTAAAGCTCAACAGCTCGGTGTTCGCGTGTTTCATGGCTACGAGATGTTTATAGAACAAGCCCTACTGCAGTTTTCCCTATGGTTTCCAGAGCTCTCCTCGCAGCACCTTCAGCTGTTTAGGGAAAATGTCGAATCTCTTATGCATGCGTTGGATCCATGATGATGCGTATACTTTGGATATTCCTAGCTGTTTCCTTAAATCTCTACGGCTCCACATCACGCTATGCCCAGGTGAAATCGATTCACGAAGTCGCTGGGGACATCCTCTATGACCCTGAGGAATTTTGGCTGATTTTCGATCTTGACGATACACTATTTCAAGGTGCAGAAGCCCTGACGCACTCTAAGTGGCTTCATCATACCCTAGAAGGACTTCTCCACCATGGCGTAACAAAACAAGAAGCATGGGAAACTCTAGTTCCCTACTGGTTAGAGCTACAGGAGATGGGCTCTGTAAAATCTATAGAAACCGCTATCAATATTTTAATCCAAAGAATCCAAGAACAAGGAAAGCCCGTTTTTGCCTATACTGAACGGCCTAGACGCTCTAAAGATCTCACTCTAAGGCAACTTCAAGCTGTACACCTTTCGTTATCACCTACTGCTCCAAAAGTTGCAGCGCTTCCAGATTCGCTTATATATGAGGCGGGGGTACTCTTCGCTGAGGAATACAACAAAGGTTTAGGACTGAAGCTTTTCTTAGATTCTCTAGATTCCCTCCCTAAGAAAATTATCTATATCGATAATCTTAAGGAAAACGTTTTGCGCATCGGGGAGCTCTGTAAAAATCGTGGGATCCCATATTTTGGTATTACCTACACGGCACAGCAATTTCTTCCTCCTGTGTACCTTCCTGAAATTGCTAAAGTTCAATATACATTTTCCAAAAAGCTTCTTAGTAATGAAGCTGCTGCTCTTCTCCTTCGTCATCAAATGCACGAATAACACCTAAAGAAAAGAGCTCATCTCATATAAAAGTTATGGAACAAAAACACTGTTTTTTTTAAGAGTCAAAAGAGAATTCCTTTGTTAAAGGTAATACATGGGTTTATTTCGTTTTGTCTTACTCACGGGACTGTGCGCCTATAGTACCTCGCCTTTCCTATCCTACGCGATATCTCCTAAACACCATCATCACCATCGCTATGCAGATCGCTTAAAACGCAACCAACATTACCGAAATAACCGCAATTCAATAAAACCTTCTCAAAATATAGAGTCCCCTCTTCAACAAAAAGTAAATGAGAAATATCCCGAATGTAAGAATATCTTCTCTCCCATAAAAAACTTCCTAGCCTCACAAGCTTGGGAAAAAAATCTTTCTCTGACAAAGTTAAAGCTGGCAGCCCAAAATGCTACAAATTCTCAGATAGCCTTAGATCTTACTTTACTTCCCCAATGGACTCATCCCAGAATAAACTCTGGAACGACACAACCTCAAAAACTCCCTTCTTGGCAACTTTGCTTCAGCCCGAATATCTCCTGGGAACTCTATAACTCTCCAGAAGCAGGAACCGGGACTTTGGATTTCAATTACACCATTGTGCGCTATTGGAACAATTCTGCAGCAAACCTCAACACAGCTGTAGGTACCTCAGCAGGAATTAACGACTACACAGCGAAAGAAAGCTACCTGGGACAGCTGACATTTTCTCAAACATTTCCTGGGAATGTATGGACTATAGTGCTAGGCCAATATAGTCTCTACGCTATAGACGGTACACTATACGATAATGATCAACAAACCGGATTCATCAGCTATGCCCTTTCGCAAAACGCCAGTGCAACATATTCACAAGGAAGCTTAGGAGCATATCTACAGTTTTCTCCAACTGCAGAAATCCAAATTCAGGTCGGAGCCCAAGATGCCTTTGACCTCACGGGAACTTCCTTGAATTTCAATAACCTTACAAAAAATAAATACAACTTCTTTGGTTTCTTTTCCTGGTCTCCATCAACTTGGGGAGGAGGGCAATATTCCCTTTTGCTCTATAGCACGCGTTCTGTCCCCAAACAGCCCTCGCAAACTATGGGGTGGTCTGTAAACATCGGACAAAACCTCGGAGAAAAACTCTATGTCTTCGGAAGATGGAACGGCGCTACAGGAACCGCATTTGCAATAAACCGTTCCGTAGCGTGGGGAATCGCTTCTGCAAATCCTTTCAACCGAGATCCTAAAGATCTTTTTGGCCTAGGGTGTGCTATCAGCAAAGTGAATACCAAGGCTCTCCCCCCCCCTAGCAACACTCCAGTACGCAAGTATGAAACCGTTGCAGAGGTTTTTGCTACTATAGGCTTTGGTCCTCACCTCTCTTTAACTCCAGATTATCAAATTTTCATCCACCCAGCTCTTCGTCCTGAACGTAGCACGTCTCAAGTCTATGGAGTCCGAGGCAATTTCATTTTCTAAAAGTTATTTAATTTGAAAAATTCTTAGGAGTTTAATATGGCGTACGGCACACGTTACCCTACACTTGCCTTTCATACAGGAGGAGCTGGAGAATCCGACGATGGCATGCCCCCTCAGCCTTTTGAAACTTTCTGTTATGATTCTGCTCTTTTCGAAGCAAAAATTGAAAATTTTAATCTTGTATCTTACACCTCGGTCTTACCTAAAGAGCTCTTTGGAAACATCGTCCCTGTAGATACTTGCGTTAAAAATTTCAAGCATGGTGCTGTTCTTGAAGTAATCATGGCAGGACGCGGAGCAGCTCTCGCAGATGGGACCCAAGCTATTGCCACCGGAATCGGAATTTGCTGGGGAAAAAATAAAAATGGTGAGCTTATTGGCGGCTGGGCTGCAGAATATGTAGAATTCTTCCCTACATGGATAGATGATGATATCGCAGCTTCTCATGCCCAAATGTGGCTAAAAAAATCCCTACAGCACGAACTAGATCTGCGCTCAGTAGCAAAACACAGCGAATTCCAGTTCTTCCACAACTACATCAATATCAAAAAGAAATTCGGATTTTGCTTAACAGCATTAGGATTCTTAAACTTCGAAAATGCTGATCCAGTAACCGTGCAATAGGAGATCCCTATGGTCCTAAATAAAGTAAAATCACAAAAAAATCTTAACACCTTAGCGCTTGCAGGTATTGTTATCAGCTCTATGATCGGGGGAGGAATCTTTAGCCTTCCTCAAAATATGGCAGCAACAGCAAGTGCTGGTGCTGTTCTTCTTGCTTGGCTCCTTACAGGCGTAGGGATGTTTTTCATCGCAAATACATTTAAAATTCTCTCTCAAGTGCGCCCAGACCTTACTGCAGGAATTTACATGTACAGCAGAAAGGGATTCGGCCCTTATATAGGGTTTACAATCGGTTGGGGATACTGGCTCTGTCAAATTTTTGGGAACGTCGGTTATGCCGTAATCACTATGGACGCATTAAATTATTTCTTCCCTCCATATTTTCAAGGCGGTAATACTATCCCCGCGATTCTTGGTGGTTCTTTTCTAATCTGGCTATTCAACTTCGTTGTGCTGAAAGGAATTAAACAAGCCTCCTTCATCAATATCATCGGCACAGTATGTAAACTCGTTCCCTTGCTAATTTTTATTCTAATTACTGCGTTCTGCTTCAAACTTGCCATGTTCAATACAGACTTTTGGGGTGAGACTGCAAGCAAAACACAACCCCTTCTTGCCCCTCTAGGCTCTCAGATTAAAAGCACCATGCTGGTCACACTATGGGCATTTATCGGCATTGAAGGAGCTGTAGTCCTATCCGCACGAGCCAAAGATTCTTCTTCAATAGGGAAAGCTACAGTATTAGGATTTTTAGGATGTCTCGTGATTTATGTTCTTCTTTCTCTTCTTCCCTTCGGCACACTATACCAATACCAACTCAAAACTATTCCAAATCCTTCCACAGCTGGAGTCTTACAAATTTTAGTGGGAAATTGGGGCGAGATCCTTATGAACCTCGGTCTAATTATCGCTGTGTTATCAAGCTGGTTATCTTGGACTATGATCGTTGCCGAGATCCCTTATTCCATGGCAAAAAATAAAACCTTCCCCGAAGCCTTCACTATAGAAAACTCTGTACGATCTCCAAAGGTCTCCCTCTATATCACCAGTGCCATCATGCAACTCACGCTATTTCTTGTGTATTTTTCTTCAAATGCTTGGAATACCATGCTTAGCATCACAGGAGTGATGGTCTTACCAGCCTACCTCACAAGCGCAGCGTTCCTATTTAAACTAGCCAAAAGCAAAGAATACCCTAAAAAATCCCCAATCAAGTCCTCAACAGCCATGATTACAGGACTCTTAGGAACATTGTATTCTCTTTGGCTAATCTACGCTGGAGGCCTGACTTATTTGTTCATGGCAGTGATTCTCCTAGCTCTTGGAATCCCCTTCTATATCGAAGCTGGGAAAAAAGGAGAAAACAAGACAACTTTCTTCGCAAAGAATGAGGTCATCAAAATCTTCATCGTGACTGTCATTGCTTTTCTTGCTGTTTTCTTCTTCTCCACAGGAAGAATCCACCTCTAAATAAAACAAGTAAGAGATCTTTATCTCTTACTTGTTTTTCTTTATATGAGAAAATAATCCCCACTGTTCTTTAATGTGTTGTTCTCATATTCTATAAAATAAGCATATTTACAAATGCGATGTGCATTATAAAATTTTATAAGGTAATATTCTTATGCGCGTAGCTGTTTTAGGAGCTGGATACGCAGGACTTTCAGTAACTTGGCATCTTCTCCTTCACACCCAAGGAACAACAACCATAGACCTTTTTGATCCTATTCCTATTGGTCAAGGAGCTTCGGGGATGTCTTCGGGACTTCTTCATGCGTTTACAGGGAAAAAAGCTCTTAAGCCCCCCTATGCTGACCTGGGGCTCCTTACTACCCATAGTCTCATTACTGAAGCTAGTAAAGCTCTAAATCTCCCTATAGTCCTATCCCGAGGGATCCTTAGGCCCGCGAAAGATGATGAACAAGCAGAGATTTTTATGAAGCGCGCAGAGGAGTTTCCTAAAGAAGTAGAATGGTGGGAGAAAGCCCGCTGTGAAATCACCCTTCCTAGTATGGTAGTTCCTTCGAATTTAGGAGCTCTTTTTATCAAAAACGGCGTCACCATAAATAATAATGCCTATATCGATGGTCTCTGGGATGCCTGCGCTAGCCTTGGCACGCAATTTTATGATGAACTTATCGAGCAACTCTCAGATATTGAAGAGTTTTATGATCATATTATTGTGACTCCTGGAGCCAATGCCGATCTCCTTCCAGAGCTCCAGGCTCTCCCCTTAACAAAGGTCAAAGGACAACTATTAGAGATTAGCTGGCCTCTAGATCTTGCCATGCCTTCGTTTAGCATCAATGCACAAAAATATATGGTAAGTAATCTTGAGAGTCGCACGTGTATTGTTGGAGCGACCTTTGAACACAATCAGCCAGAAAACTCTCCTGATTTAGACACCGCCTATCAGGAAATCATGCCTCCGATAATTTCACTATTCCCAGGCCTTCAAAATGCACAAATTCTGAACTGCTACGCAGGGATGCGTTCTTCTAGCTCCACACGTCTTCCAATCATCGCAAGATTGAAAGAAAAGCTATGGTTTCTCGGAGGGCTAGGTTCTAAAGGGCTACTCTACCACGGTCTTACTGGGGATATGCTTGCCAAAGCTGTCCTTAAAAGTTCAACGAGCTATATTGCCCAAGAGTTCTTATTTACTCCTCAGCAGGCAAAGTAAATTCCTTCCCATGATTAGAAAGGTAAAAATCAAAAGAAAAATTAAAGAAAAACCCTACTGCTGGCGTAAGAATACACGCTATAGGAACAATCAGCACCAAAGCTTGCACTAAGAAAGACCATGTATGCATATCAGCCATAGCAACGAGATGCGTCATAAGATAAAATGAATCTAGCGCGAGCCAACAGCATAATCCCAAGGGCATCACGGCAATAGTAAAACCACAAAACTGTCTTAAAACATTTCCTTTAAAACACAACAGCAGCTTAACGTAATCTATATTCTTGCAATCACTCAGAGCAGGAACACAAAAAAACAAGCTTGCAAATGCGCCTAAAAATAACAGGATCAACATTACAGAAGATATATAAGGCACAAAAATTAGCACCGTATGAAATAGTTTTCCAATCCAAGGAAGAGAACAAAGAAGTACAGAGAGCATTACAATAGTAACGACTGCAAGCATTGCCATGAAAAATGGTGTTGAAACCAATAGAGAGAGCCATAAAGACTTCCAGTTTTTCTGCAAAGCATAAGAAATGCTACAAACCTCCTGCTGGGCTTCTTTTTTTAAAAGATACTGTACAATGACAGCAGAAGCACAAATTACACTAAAAGCACAGAAGAAGGCCGCTAATCCTAACATCGACAAAGAAATCCCAGGAGCACATTGAACGCAGAG